>JAKAHU010000303.1 GCA_021825385.1 Chloroflexota bacterium
ATCGCCCGGCTGGAGGAGGCGGTGGCGGTGATCCGGGCGCTCTGGAGCGGCGGCCCGGTGACCCTGCCCGGCCGCTTCTACCCCCTCTCCGAGGCGTACGCCTTTCCGCGCCCGGACCCGGTCCCGCCGATCATCATCGGCGGCGAGACCCCGGGCGGCGCTCGCCTGGCGGCCCGGCTCGGGGACGGCTGGACGACGTTCGAGGAGACCTTCGAGCGCACTGAGCCGGTCTACCGCGCCGCCCTGGCCGGTCTCGGCCGGGAGCGGTCGGCGATGACCGTTCTGGTCGCCGTCCGTCGCCCGAGGCACCGCTCGGTGGCCGAGGGGCCCTGGGCGACCGAGCCGCGGGCCGCGTTCGAGTCGTGGCGGGCGCGGGGTGCTGACGGGGTGATCGTGACCGCCCGGACGACCGGGGACGTCGACGCGCTCGTGGAGGCCGCCGGCCGCTGGTGAGCGCGACCCTGACGGCGGCGGGGCTGGCGGGCCGGGTCAGGGCCGGCGCGGCGAATTCGTGGCACCATTCGGGTGTCCATGGAGATCCCGACCTCGCCGGCCGAGCCGGCCGCCCTGACCCACGGCTGCGTCCGCTGCGGCGCTCCGGTGGCCCTCGACATCGCCCTCTGCGAGCGCTGCAATCCCCTTGGCCTTCCTCAGCCGGCGAGCTCGCAGGCTCATGGCACGGTCTTCCTGGCGATCGCCGTCTCGGTCGCCGGCCTGGCCCTCCTGGGCCGGTTCGCCCTGTCCGGGATCGGCCCCTTCAGCGGCACGATCGCGAACGTCGTCGCCGCCCCACCCGGGCTGGCGATCACGATCTCGGTCACCAACGAGGGCGCGAGCAGTGGCTCGACGACCTGCCGGGTCTACGACCCCCAGGCGAACGGTAGCCCTCAGTCCGTCTACCTGCTCAGTCCGCAGATCGAGCCTGGCCGGACCGTGTCGTTCTCCAAGGAGACCGCGATTCTCGGTTCAACCGTCCGCCCGCTGGCGGTCGAGTGCGGCCGGCCGTGAGGGCGGCCGAGGCGGACGATCTGGCCTTCGCGGCCGGCCTCGCGGTCGAGGCCGGGCGGGTGGTCATGGAGCGCTACGAGCGGCTCGAGCGGATCCGCCACAAAGGTGCCCGCGACGTCGTCACCGAGGCCGACCACCTAAGCGAGGAGCTCCTGATCAGGGCGATTCGGGCCCGCCACCCGGACGATGCGATCCTGGCCGAGGAGTCGGGCGAGCATACCGGCCGTCTGACCGGCCCGGTGGCCGGTGGCCGGGGCCGGACCTGGATCCTCGACCCACTCGACGGCACGGTCAACTATGCCAACGGGATCCCGTTCTTCTGCGTCTCGGTCGCCCTCGCCGTCGACGGCCGGCCGAGTGTGGGGGTGGTCCACGATCCGACTCGCCAGGAGACGTTTGCGGCCTCGGCCCACGGCCCGGCCACGCTCGACGGGCGGCGGATCCAGGCGAGCTCGAAGAGTGAGCTCTCCGACTGCGTCGTGTCCCTCGCGGTCGTCGGCCGCGCCGCCGCCTCGGGCGCCCGGGCGGTGCACCGAGCGGTCCGGGTCTCGCGTTCGATGGGCTCGTCGGCCCTGGCCCTGGCCTACGTCGGCAACGGCCGGTTCGACGCGATGATCCAGGTCGGCGGCCTCTCCACCTGGGACGTGGCGGCCGCCGGGCTGATCGCCAAACGGGCCGGCGCGCTGGTGACGAACCCGGACGGTGGCGCCTGGTTCGACATTGGCGCCAAGACGGCGAGCCTGGGTGTCGTCGCCGCTCCGGCCCGGATCCATGGCCGGCTGCTGGACCTGCTCGGAAGCCGCCGACCCACCCGCTAGCCTCCGGCCAACCGCGCCCGGCGGTCCGGCACGCCTGTGCCCGCTCGACGTTCGGGCGCGCCTGTGCCCGCTCGACCGCGCGGAGCAGCGGTGCTCAGTCCGGCCGCCAGCGGTGCGGTCGCCCGGCCAACCGGGTCAGGCCGGTTTCCTCGCAGAAAGCGAGCCAGCGGTCCCTCGGCGCGCCCGTCCAGCGGAGTGGTTCCGGATCTCCGTCGACGAGCAGCGGCGCATCGGTCCGGAGCCGGGCCAGCTCGCGGTAGAGGAGCGCCTCGTCGAGCCGCTCGCGCAGGACCGCGGCGAGGCCGGCCGCGTTGCGCACCGGCACGTTCCAGTCGCCGGCCCGGAGTGGGATCGCCTCGAGGGAGCCGTAATGGGCGAGGACGAGCGCCGCCGACCGTGCCCCCCAGCCGGGCAGCCCCGGGTAGCCGTCGGCGGCGTCGCCAACGAGCGCGAGCCAATCCGGGATCGAGACCGGAGCGACGCCCCACTTGGCACGGACGCCGGCGTCGTCGTAGGTCAGGTTGCGGCGCCGGTCGCGCAGGACCACCCTCGCGGCCCGCACGCACTGGGCGAGGTCCTTGTCCGGCGAGCAGATCAGGATCCGCTCGACCGCCGGGTTGCCGGCCAGGCGGTGGGCGGCGGTGGCGAGGGCGTCGTCGGCCTCGAGCTCGACCATCGGCCAGAGGACCAGGCCGAGCGCCTCGATCGCGCGCTCCGCGATCGGGAACTGGGCGAGCAGCTCGGGCGGGACGCCGGCCTCGGTCTTGTAGCCGGGGTAGAGCTCGTTGCGGAACGAGCGGATCACCCGGTCGGTGGCGCATCCGACATGGGTCGCGCCCTCGTCGCGCAGGAGGGCGAGGAGCGTCTCGACCAGCCCGGCCACGCCGCTCAGGACCACCCCGCCCCGGCCCCGGACCGGGGGACGAGGTGCGTGGTGGGCGCGGAACAGCTCGTACGTCGCGTCGACGAGATGGACCTCCCGGCCGGTCCCCCCGGCGCCCGATGTCACCGCGCGATCGGCGTCCCGGCCGGTCCGGCCTGCGCCTCGCCCTCCTCGTCGACGATCGTCACCCCGGCCGCCGCCATCCGCTCGAGCGCCCGCTCGCCGTCGCCGGGTTGGAGATCGACGGCCCGGATCCCCGCCCGCAGGACGCTCGTCTCGAAGCCAAGGGCGGCCGCGTCGAGGGCGGTGGCGGCGACGCAGTAGTCGGTCGCCAGGCCGCACACGACGACCCGCTGGATTCCCCGCGCCCGGAGGATCGACTCGAGCTCGGTCGGCACGGTCGCGCCCGAGACCGGGTCGCGCATCGTGAAGCCGGAGTAGCCGTCCTCGCCGTTCGATCCCTTGCGCACGACCGGGCCGGCGACCTCGAGCGCCGGGTGGAGCGCCGCGCCCCAGGTGCCGATGACGCAGTGGACCGGCCAGATGCCGCCGTCCTGGGCGAAGTGCGGGGTGTGGGCGGGATGCCAGTCCTGGGTGTAGACGACGAGGGCCCCGGCCGCCCGCGCCGCGCGCACCTGGGCATTGACGTACGGGATGATCGTCTCGCCGCCGGCGACCGAGAGCGCCCCCGCCGGATCGGCGAAATCGTTCTGGACGTCGACGACGATCAGCGCCGTTCGGGAATCGTAGCGTTCCATGGCCGTACCGTACCGCAGGCGGACCGGCCGCGCCAACCGCCGCGCCAACCGGTGGCTCGGCCCGGCCGGCCGGTGCCAGGGTCGGCCGGGGCGGGTCGGAGCGGGATGCGCTACCCTCCCGCTATGCCCTTCAGCCCGGACCTCCTCGGCCTCCTCGAGAGAACGGAGGAAGTCGAGATCGAGACCTCCACCTCGGGTGG
>JAKAHU010000304.1 GCA_021825385.1 Chloroflexota bacterium
GTGGCCGGCGGAACCTCCGGCGCGTCTGCGAGCGGCTGGCCGTCGAGGGTCGCGGGCCGGCCGCGGCTCGCGCCGCGGCCACGGATCCGGCCGCCCTCGAGCGCCTCCTCCGCTCGGCCTTCCGCCAGCAGGCCCGCTACTACCTCGAGGTGGCCCTGACCCCATCGATCACCCCCTCCTACATCCGCCGGCGGCTCGTGGTCGAGACCCCCGAGGTGGTCGACGAGGTGCTCGGTGAGGACGGCCCCCTGATCATCATCGGGCTTCATTTCGGGGCCCTCGAGCTGCCGGCGCTCTACCTCGCCGACCGGACCGGCCGAACCCCGACGGCACCGATGGAGACGATCGACGATGTGCCGCTCCAGCGCTGGTTCCAGCGGACCCGGAGCTCGGTTGGGATCCGGATCATCGGCCTGCACGAGGCACGCCGGGAGCTCCTGGCCGCCCTCCGGCGGGGCGAGATCGTCGGGCTGGTGGCCGACCGCGACATCACCGGCGGCGGGATCCCGACGCCCCTCTTTGGTCATCCCGCACCGCTCCCGGCCGGCCCGGCCCTGCTCGCCCTCGAGAGCGGCGCCCCGGCCTGCGTCGCCGCCGTGCGCCGGAGCGGCCGGGGACGGTATCGTGGACGGATGGAGCGGGTCGAGCTCCCGTCGACCGGCACGCGGCGCGAGCGGGTGACCGGCTTCCTGGCCGCCGAGGCCGCCGCCTTCGAGCGGGTCGTGGCCACCGCGCCCGACCAGTGGTGGGCGATCTTCTTTCCAATCTGGCCGGACCTCGAAGCCCCGGCCCACAGCACGAGTGAGCGATGAGCGACCGACTCGGCCGGGCCGACCTGCACATCCACACCCTCGCCTCCGACGGCACCGCCGGGGTGGCCGAGATCCTCGACCACGTCGAGGCGCAGACCGAGCTCGACGTGATCGCGATCACGGACCATGAGCGGATCGACGCCGCCGTGGCCGCCCGGACGATCGCCCGGGCGCGGGGGCTGCGAGTCGAGGTCGTGATCGGCGAAGAGGTGACGACGCTCGGCGGGCACCTCCTCGCCCTGTTCATCGAGCAACCCGTCCGGCCACTCCGGTCGCTGCGCTCGACGATCGCGGCGGTTCACGAGCAGGGCGGCCTGGCCGTGCCGGCCCACCCGCTCGTGCCCTACCCGCTGTGCGCCCAGAGCCGGACCCTGCGCCGGCTCCTGGCCGACAGCGACCCGCTCGTCCACCCCGACGGGCTCGAGACGTTCAACCCGACCGCGCTCGGACGGCCGTGGCACCGTCGCGCCGTCGCCTTCGCCACCGAGCACGGACTCGCGCCCCTGGGGAGCAGCGACGCCCACGCCCTCGAGGCGATCGGGCGGTGCTGGACGACGTTCCCCGGCCGGACGGCCGAGGACCTCCGGCGCGCGATCATCGAGCACCGGACGCACGCCCACGGCGAGTTCCACGGCACGACCGGCCAGCTCTCGATGTTCGCCCGTCAGCTGCGCAAGTACGGCCGTGACGCGCGCGACGGGATCCGGGGTCGGGTCCTCCAGGACGGCACCGGGCGCGATCTCGGCTACCCGGGCGGCCGGTACCGGCCGCCGCGGTTCGAGGAGCACTTCGCCGCCACGCACGGCGCTCGGACCCGGCGGCCAGGCGAGCCGGGCGGCCCGGCCGGGGCCGCCACCGTCCCGAACGAACGAGGCGGCGGGTGAAGATCGGCCTCGTCACGCCGTACATCTACCCGCTCCCCGGTGGCGTCACCGAGCACGTCCATTACCTGTACGAGAACCTCCGCCTGCGCGGTCACGACGTCCGGATCATCTCGGCCAGTCACGGCTTCCAGCGCTCGACCGAGGGCGACGTCATCCGCCTGGGTAAGGGCTTCAGCGTGCCCACGAACGGCTCGGTCGGGACGATCACGTTCTCGCCGCGCTACGTCAGCCAGGTGCAGCGAATGCTCGACGAGGAGCGGTTCGATCTGCTCCACTTCCACGAACCGTTCGTGCCCTTCCTGTCGCCGGTCGTCCTGCGCCAGTCGCAAAGCGTGAACATCGCCACGTTCCACGCCTATGCCGGGTTCTCTCCGGCCTACGAGATCGGCAGCCGGCTCCTGCGCGGGTATGCCAAGCGCCTCCACGGGCGGATCGCGGTCAGCGCCGCGGCCCGCCACTTCATCGACCGCTTCTTCCCCGGCGACTACAAGGTGATCCCGAACGGCGTCGACGTGGCGCGCTTCCAGCGGGCGGTGCCGCTGGCGCGCTGGCAGGACGGGCGCCAGAACATCCTGTTCGTCGGGCGCCACGAGCCGCGCAAGGGGCTGCTCGACCTGCTCAAGGCGTATCGCCTGATGCGCAAGGCCGGCTGCCAGTGCCGGCTCCTGATCGTCGGCTCGGGCCCTCAGGAGCGGGAGGCCCGGCGGTACGTGATGACCCGGCGCCTCCAGGACGTCGAGTTCCTGGGTCGGGTGAGCGACGCCGAGAAGGCGCAGCTGTACCGGACCGCCGACGTGTTCGTTTCGCCGGCCACGGGCCGGGAGTCGTTCGGGATCGTCCTGCTCGAGGCGATGGCGGCGGGCACCCCGGTCGTGTGCAGCGACATCCACGGCTACAAGGGCGTCGTCCGGCGCAACGAGCAGGGACTGCTCGTCCCGCCCCGCGACCCGAAGGCGCTCGCCGCGGCCACGCTCCGGCTGCTCGGCGACCCGGAGCTCCGGGCCCGGATGGGCGCCAGCGGCCGGGCCCGGGCCGAGGAGTTCAGCTGGGAGCGGGTGACCGAGAAGGTCGACGACTACTACGGATTCGTCATCCGGCGGCTCGCCGCCCAGGGCCAGCTGCCGCCCCATTTCAGCGCCCCGGTTCCTCCCTCCGCGCGGACCGGACCGGGTTCGGCGGGCGAGACGGCGCCCGGTGGGACCCCGGCCGGCGGTTGACCGTTCGCGCCCCGAGCCAGACGGACAGGGAGCAGCGGGACGGGCGGGCGGTCAGGGACCGTCCGCCCCGGATCGGTCGCCGGGGGTCGGGAGCGGACCCTCCTCGTCCGACTCGTGGACCACGGTCGAGAGGCGCCACGCCCGCGCGCTCCAGGCGACGACGAGGCTGGTGACCGCCAGCGCCGCCAGGAGGGCGAGCAGGTCGAAGCCGAGCAGCTTCGGCAGCCCACCGGCCGGATCGGTGTTGACCGCGAACTGGAACGGGTAGAGGTACGTCGGGAGCACCCCCTGATACCAGTTCACGAACGCCGAGGGCACGGGCAGGGCGGCGATGTTCGGGTACCACAGGACGAACCACGCCACGGCCGCCCAGACCACCCCGGCCACGAACCGGCGGGCGTCGCGCGCGCTGAACACGAACCAGGCGGCCAGGCTGAGCGGGACGAAGAGGCCGACGGCCATGACCTCGGGCGAGAAGCCGACCACCCGGACGAGCACGCTCTCGTCGAGGAAGAGGCCGACGAGGACGACCCCGACCGAGGCGAGCCCGACGATGAACGCGAGGCGACGCAGGCGGCGGCCCGGGTCGGGCGAGCCGTCCGGGCGGTCGGGCAGCTCGAGTCGGAGGAGCTGCCAGGCGACCGCGACGATGGCCGGGCCCATGACCAGGATCAGCCCGGCCGTCCGGGCGGTCAGGACGATCTCGCCCGGCGCCGTGGCGATGCAGGCCTGTGAGCCGGGATTGACG
>JAKAHU010000305.1 GCA_021825385.1 Chloroflexota bacterium
GGCGCAGGTGCGCCTGGATCCGCTCGGCCATCTCCTGGAAGAAGGTCGAGGTCGTCCGGCCACAGCCCGGGCAGGACGACACCTGGGGCAGGAACGAGCGCAGGCCGAGCGACTGGAGGATCTGCTGGGCAACCTCGACCTCCTCGGTCCGGTCGCCCCCCGGGGCCGGGGTGAGCGAGACCCGGATCGTGTCCCCGATCCCCTCGTTGAGCAGGATCGAGAGCCCGGCGGTCGAGCTGATGATCCCCTTCGTGCCCAGACCGGCCTCGGTCAGGCCCAGATGGAGCGGGTAGTCCGACCGTCCGGCGAGGGTCCGGTAGACATCGACGAGGTCACGGACGCCGGACACCTTGGCCGACAGGATGATCCGGTCGTGGGCCAGCCCGGTCGCCTCGGCCAGCTCGGCCGAGCGGAGCGCCGACTCGATCATCGCCTCGATCATCACCTGCCGGGCGGGACGGGGCGCGGCGGCCCGCGCGTTCGCGTCCATCAGCTCGGTCAGGAGGGCCTGGTCGAGCGAGCCCCAGTTCACCCCGATCCGGACCGGCCGGTCGTTCTCGATCGCGACCCGGATGATCGTCTGGAAGTTCTCATCGTGGTGCTTGGACCCGACGTTGCCCGGGTTGATCCGGTACTTCGCCAGGGCCCGGGCCATCTCCGGGTAGCGGACCAGGAGCAGGTGGCCGTTGTAGTGGAAGTCGCCGATCACCGGCACGCCGACGCCGAGGTCCCGGAGCCGCCGGATCATCTCCGGCACGGCGGCCGCGGCCGCCTCGTTGTTCACGGTCACCCGGACGAGCTGACTACCGGCGTGAGCGAGCCGGGCCACCTGGAGCGCCGTCGCGTCCGGGTCGGCGGTGTCGGTGTTCGTCATCGACTGGACGACGATTGGATGAGCGCTGCCGACGAGGACCCCGCCGACGTCGACGGTGACGGTGGGGCGGCGCGCCGGACGCAGGCCGTCCTCGGTCATGGCACCGCGCCCCCGAGCCGGGCGATGTCGAAGTAGGTGATCCAGATCAGGAAGGCGAACAGGAAGACGAACCCGACCAGGTAGGTCAGTCGTTCGACCCGCAGGCTCACCCGCGTCCCGGCGATCGCCTTGATCGCCAGCATCAGGATTCGCCCGCCGTCGAGCGGCGGGAAGGGCAGGATGTTCACCAGGGCCAGGTTGGCCGACAGGATCCCGGCCAGATAGAGCGTGGCGATCGGGCCGGCCTGCCAGAACACCTCGCCGACCTGGACGGCGATTCCGATCGGGCCGGCGGCCGGCGGCGCCTCGGTGGGTCGACTGACCAGGGCCTCCCCGACCTGGCCCAGGCCGCGCAGGATCAGGACGAATGCGTCGCCGGTCCGGGCGGTCCCGGTCCCGAGGGCCTCGAGCGGGCTGCGCGTGAACGTGACGTCGGTCTCGACGAAGCCGAGGTCCTGGATCCCGAGCGCCCCGTGCTGGGCATCGATCTGGTCGGGGGCACGGAGCGTGACCGCCACCGTCGTCCGCACGCCGTCGGCGCGGATCAGCCCGAGACTCACCGTCCGTCCGGCCCGGGCACGCAGGTCGGTGACCATCGCCAGGCCGCCGTCGAACCGGTCGTAGTAGCGGCCGTCGATCGCCACGATCCGATCGGTGGCCACGATCCCGGCGGCCGCGGCCGGCGACCCCGCCTGCACCCCGGCGAACGTGAGGGCTCCGGCCCGCTGGGGCAACCAGGCGATCGCGCCGAGGATGACGAAGGCGAGAAGCAGGTTCATCGCCACCCCGGCCACGAGCACGACGACCTTCGTGCCCGGACCGGCCCGGGTGAAGCTGCGCGGATCGTCGGAGTCGCCGTCCTCGCCCTCGAGCTTGACGAACCCGCCGATCGGCAGCCAGTTCAGGGTGTACAGCGTCTCCCCGTCCGAACCGAGGACGCGCGCCCGGGGCGGGAAGCCGATCCCGAACTCGTGAACCCTGATCCGCGCCAGACGGGCGGTCAGGAAATGGCCGAACTCGTGGATCAGGACGAGCACGGCCAGCATGACCACGAAGATGACGACCGTGATCAGCGACTGGACGAGTGCCACCTAGCGACCTCCGGACCAGGCGCCGGGGGCGAAGGCGGCCCGCACCTCGGCCTCGAGAGCGACCAGCTCCTCGACGTCCGGGGCCGCGGCGCCGGAGCCGCCGCCGAACCGCTCGACGGCCGCTTCGAGGAGCCTCGGGATCGCGGTGAAGGTGAGCGTCCCGTCGAGGAAGCGCCCCACGGCGACCTCGTCGGCGGCGATCAGGGCCGCGCTCGCCCGGGGCCCGCGCCGGCCGGCCTCACGGGCGATCGGCAGGGCCGGGAAGCGCTCCTCGTCCGGGGCCCGGAAGTCGAGGCGGCCGACGGCGGCCAGGTCCACGGCCCGGGCCGGAGACGGCAGGCGGTCTGGGTAGGTCAGGGCGTACTGGATCGGCAGATGCATGTCCGGGGTGCCCAGCTGGGCCTTCAGCGAGCCGTCGACGAACTGGACGGCGGAGTGGACGACGCTCTGGGGATGAACCAACACATCGATCGCGTCGTCGGCGACATCGTACAGCCAGCGGGCCTCGATCACCTCCAGGCCCTTGTTGGCCAGCGTCGCCGAGTCGATCGTGATCTTGGCGCCCATCCGCCAGGTCGGGTGGCGGAGGGCCCGCTCCGGCGTCACCGCGGCCAGCTCGTCGAGCGAGGAGTCGAGGAACGGACCGCCCGAGGCGGTCAGGATCAGGCGGGCGACCGTGGCCGCTCGCTCCCCGACCAGGCACTGCCAGATCGCGGAATGCTCGGAGTCGATCGGTCGCAGCCAGGCCAGCGGGCTGGCGAACGGGTCGCGCGGGTCGGCCGCCGCCCGCGAGGCGGCGCGAGCGCGAGCCTCGGCCATCACCAGGTGTCCGCCGGCGACGAGCGTCTCCTTGTTCGCGGTCGCGACGACCTTGCCCGCGGCCAGGGCGGCCAGGACCGGCCGGAGGCTGACCAGCCCCCCGGTGGCGACGACGACGAGGTCGACATCGTCGCGCCGGGCGAGTTCGACGAGCGCCTCCCGGCCGGCCACCCGGGACGTGCCCGGCGGCAGGTCGAGGCCGGCCGCGGCGGCCTCGTCGGCGAGGGCGACGACGGCCGGCCGAAGGAGCGCCACCTGCTCGGCGAGCAGGTCCGCCCGCCGGCCGGCGGCGAGCGCGACGGTCCGGAAGCGATCGCCATGGCGGACCAGCAGATCGACCGTCTGGCGGCCGATCGAGCCGGTCGAACCGAGGAGGGCGACACCGGTCCGGTCGTCCCGCCGGTCGGGGCCGGCGCCGGGCAGGCGGACGCTCATCCTGGCCGGACGGTCGTCGTCGGCGCGGGCAGGACGGGCGATCGGCTCACCGGACCGCGACCGTGACATAGAGGGCGAGCACGGGGGCCGCGAAGAGGAACGAGTCGACCCGGTCGAGGACCCCGCCGTGACCCGGGATGAGCGTGCCCGAGTCCTTCGCCCCGGCGGCCCGCTTGAGCATCGATTCGGCCAGATCGCCCGCCTGCGCCGCGGCGCCCAGCAGCGGCCCGACGAGGAGGGCGCCGACCGGCTCGGCCCCGATCCCCCACAGGACGACGCCGCTCACGATCGTGCAGGCGACGATCCCGCCGGCGAGCCCGGCGTACGTCTTCGATGGC
>JAKAHU010000306.1 GCA_021825385.1 Chloroflexota bacterium
CCCGGCCGCCACGGGCGCGGGCGGTGGCGACGAGGCGAGCGGAGGCGAGCTGCGGCGGGTCGAGGTGGCGATCGACGCCGCCGGTGGCGGCGGCTCGCGCACGTACACGTATCACGTCCCCGAGCGACTGGCCGATCTGGTGCCGGGCGAGCCGGTGCTCGTCGAGTACGGCCGGCGTCAGGCGCTCGGGATCGTCCTCGGTGAGGCGACGACGGCACCGGAGATCGGGACGAAGCCGATCCTCGAGCGCGTCCGGGCCGACGGCCCGCTCCTGCCGCCGCTCGCCCTCGCCCTGGCGCGCTGGATCGGGACGACGTATCTCGCCCCACCCGCGGTCGTCCTGCGGGCGATGCTCCCGCCGGGGATGCTGGCGCGGCTCGAGCTGGTCGCCGAACGGCGTCCGGCCGGCCCCGGCCTGGTCGAGACGCTCGACGGGCCGGCCCGCGCGCTGCTCGACGAGCTGGCCGGGGGAGCGCGGGTCGTCCGTGACCTGGCCGCCCCGGAGGGTCGGGCCGGTCTGCTGCGCCGCCTCCGGGCGCTCGCGGCAGCCGGACAGGTGGCCCTCTACTGGACGCTCGGCGGGGCCGCTGGCGGGCCACGCTATGAGCGCTGGCTCCTGCTCACCCCGGCCGGGGAGGCGGCCCTGGCGGCGCTTGCCGCCGGCGAGCCGCCGGCCGGCCGGCCGCTCGGGGTCCGCCAGCGGGCACTGCTCGAGGAGCTCGCGGCCGCCCCCGGCAGGGCGGGCGGCCCGGAGCTGAGCGCACGCCACGGCTCGTCGGCCGCGGCGGGTCTGCTCCGGCGGGGCCTCGTGGCGGCCGAGATCCGCGAGCGCCCGCGGCGGCCGCTCGGTCGCCGGGAGCCGGGGCGGCGCGGCGCTCGACCGGCCCAGGCGCAGCTGACGGCCGCCCAGGCCGAGGCCGTCGAGCTCGCCCGTCGGGCGATCGCGCTCCGCGATCCGACCCCGCTTCTGCTCGACGGGGTGACCGGCGGCGGCAAGACGGCGATCTACGTCGAGGCGATCGCCGCCTCGCTCGAGTCGCGCCGGCCGGTCCTGGTCCTCGTCCCGGAGATCGCTCTGGCCCTGCCCCTGGTCGATCGGTTGCGGGCCGAGCTCGGCGCCGAAGTCGCCCTGATGCACTCGGCGCTGGGCGAGGGCGAGCGGGCCGACGAGTGGCGCCGGATCAGGGCCGGGGGGGCCGAGGTCGTCGTCGGGACGCGCCTGGCGGTCCTCGCGCCACTGGCCGAGGTCGGGCTGGTGATCGTCGACGAGGAGCACGAGCCGGCCTACAAGAGCGACCGGACGCCCCGGCTCCAGGCCCGCGACGTGGCGATCCGGCTGGCCGAGCTGGCCGGCGCAGCGGTCATCCTCGGTAGCGCCACGCCCGCCGTCGACACGGTTGGGCGGGCCCTGGCCGGCCGCTACCGGCGGGTCGTCCTGCCCACCCGGCCGTCCGGCGCCGGGCTCCGGGTCGAGGTCGTCGACCTGCGCGCCGAGCTGGCGGCGGGCAACCGAGGGCTCCTCTCGGCCCGCCTCGTCGAGGCCCTGGCCCGCCTCGACACCAGGGCCGGTGAGCGGGCGGTCCTGGTCATCAACCGGCGGGGGAGCGCCTCGGTCGTCCTCTGTCGCGACTGCGGCGCGGCTCAGCGCTGCCCGGAGTGCGAGCTGCCGCTGGTGTTCCACCAGGTGGGCAACACCCTGCGCTGCCACCACTGCGGCCGCGCCTTCCCGCCCGCGGTGCGCTGTCCGGCCTGCGGCTCGCCCCGCATCCGCTACCTCGGCGGCGGCACCGAGCGGGTGGAGCGCGAGGTTCGCGAGCGGTTCCCCGGCCTCCGGGTGGGGCGCCTCGACCGCGACGTCGTCGAGCGCAGGGGAGCCGCCGAGCGAATCGTCGACGCGTTCACCGATGGCCGGCTCGACGTCCTGGTCGGGACGAGCCTGGTGGCCAAGGGCTTCGACATCCCCGAGGTCACCCTGGTCGGGGTCGTCTCGGCCGACGTGGCCCTGAATCTGCCCGACGAACGGGCCGCCGAGCGGACGTACCAACTGCTCGCCCAGGCCGTCGGGCGGGCGGGACGCGGCGACCGGCCAGGGCGAGCGATCATCCAGAGCTACCAGCCCGGACACCCGGCCATCCAGGCCGTGGCGCGGGGTGACGCGGCCACCTTCTACCAGGCCGAGCTCGCCCTGCGCGAGCGGTTCGGCTCGCCACCGTTCGGACGGCTGGTGAAGCTGACCGTCGCGCTCCCCGATCGCGAGGCCGCCGAACAGGCGGCCGGGGCGATGGTGGCCCGGCTCCGGGAGCGGGCCCTCGAGCGGGGGGCGCGGGTGACGGTCGTCGGGCCGGCGCCGGCGTATGTCGCCCGCCGCGGCGGGCGCTGGCGGTTCAACGTCGTCCTGCGCGGGGACGATCCGGTGGCGCTCCTCGAGGGCGGGCTCGAGGCGCCCTGGTCGGTCGACGTCGATCCCGAGTCACTGCTCTGAGCCGGCGACCGTGGTCGCCCCTCCTCCGGGCCGGGGCCGTCTGTTCGCTATACTCGGTCCATGAGCGTCAAACCGATCGTCCTCCTGGGCGACCCGCGCCTGCGCCTGAAAGGCCGGCCGGTCGACAGCTTCGGCAAGTACCTCCATGAGCTGCTCGACGATCTGGCCGACACGATGCGCCATGCTCCGGGTGTCGGCCTGGCCGCCCCGCAGCTGGGCGAGGCCGTCCGAGCGTGCGTCGTCGAGGTCGGGGGCCAGCTCCACGAGCTCGTCAACCCGGCGATCGTGCGCGCCGTCGGCGACGACCGTGACCTCGAGGGCTGCCTCTCGATCCCGGGCTACGTGGCCTACGTCACGCGCCGCGAGCGGGTCTGGGTCGTGGCTCAGAACCGCTTCGGGCGGACGATCAAGGTGGCCGGTTCGGGGCTCCTTGGCCGGGCTCTCCAGCACGAGCTCGACCATCTCGACGGGAAGCTGTACGTCGATTACCTCGCCTCGCTCGACGAACTGATCCCGGTGGGGGGCGGGGAGGACGAGTCGGACGAGGTCCGCGAGGCGACCGGCGCGCTGGCCTGACCGGGCGCACCCAGCCCGGGCGGTCGCGACGCTGGCGCCAGCCGCCTGCGGGGATGGCCACGGGCGGATGAGGGACAACCGGTGAGCGCAGGCGAAACCCGGGCGCGGACCGTCTTCTTCGGCTCCGGGTCGTTCGCCGTGCCGATCCTGGAGGCGCTCGTCAGTGCGCCCGAGATCGAGCTGGTCGGGGTCGTCGCGGCGCCCGATCGGCCGTCCGGGCGGGGTGGTCGGATCCAGTCGGTGCCGGTCGTTCGGCGGGCGCGGGAGCTGGGCCTGCCCGTCCTCCAGCCGGCTCGTGTCCGGGATCCCGAGGTGATCGAGGCGATCGCCCGCCTGCGACCCGACCTGGGCGTCCTGGCCGACTACGGCCGGTTGATCCCCGAGGCGCTCCTCGCCCTGCCGGCACGGGGGATCCTGAACGTCCATCCCTCGCTCCTGCCCCGGCACCGCGGCGCCGCGCCGATCCAGGCCACGATCCTGGCCGGCGATCGAGAGGCCGGGGTGACCCTGATCCGGATGGACGCGGGGCTCGACACCGGCCCGATCGTGGCGGTCGAGCGCTGGCCGCTCGGC
>JAKAHU010000049.1 GCA_021825385.1 Chloroflexota bacterium
GGGCCAGGTGGGAGCCGATGAAACCGGCGGATCCGGTGACGAGGCAGGTGGACATTCAGTCTCCTGTGGGTTCCGGGATGGGGGTGGAAGAGGTGGCGTCGGGGGCCGACGTCCCGTCGGGGGCCGACGTTGCGGCCGACGTTGCGGCCGACGTTGCGGCCGGCGCAGGGGTCCCTGCCGCGATCGAGGAGTCGGTCGGCGCGGGCGCCTCGGACGGCGAGGCCATTGGCGCGACGTTGACCTGGGGCTCAGGCATGGCCTGCGCGGTCGGGGACGGGCGCGAAGACGGCGAGGGTGTCGATGCCTTCGGCGGCAGGCTCGGTCCGGTCGTCGTCCCCGCCCGCACCGCGGGGGTGGGCGTCGCGATGCCGACGACGACCGCGGGCGGGATGCCGGACCCGACGGGGCCCGCCGCAGCGACGATGACCACGATCAAGAGGCACAGCATGCCCACCGCGCCGGCGATGACACCGAGCACGCGCGTTTCGGGACGCAAGCTCTTCACGGCATTCCTCGTTCCGGGCGGCGTCTGCTGCTCCGGTCAGAGAGGAGGATCGCGATGATGGATGAACGCTCGATGGAGCCCCGGTGAGAGAAGTCTCACTGTGAGACTGATCACCCGGTCCCACGCTGGGCCGGCGGTACCGGGCGTTCCTGGCGCGGAGCCTCGCCGACGTGCGCCTGCTGTGCCTCGGGCGGGGTCTCATCCGCCGGAGTCTGCGCAACCCGCTCCTCGTCGTGTCCGATGGCGCCCCCGGCCTCATCGCCGCGATCACCGAGCTGTTGGCCCGGGGCCCGCCGCTCGGCGAACTCCGCGGGGGGCTCGCCGATCATGACCGTCGGCGCGACGAACCGACCGAGGCGCTCGCCCGAGCGCCGGCGTCGCCGCCGGTGGGCCCGGTACGGGCGCGGTCGCGACCTGCTCAGGGTCGCGCTGTCCGACCTCCCTATGCCGGATCCACCACCGAGCGGGGCAGAATGGGTCGACGCGTACCGCCACTGGGCGCAGCCACGCTGATCCGGGCCTGGCGGTGGCTGGCGATCCACTCGCCTGGCGACGAGCGTCTCCGCGCAACGTCCCTTGTCGTGGTCACAACAGTGCAGTCGTAGCTGCTATGATGACCACATGGATGTCGGCATTCGCGACCTCAAGGCACGGCTATCGGAGCACCTCGAGCGAGTCGCCAGGGGTGAGGTGATCACGGTCACGAGCCGTGGCCGGCGGGTCGCACAGATCGTGCCCGTGCCAGGACGGGACAACCTGATCCGCGGCCTTGCCGAGGGCTGGATCACACGCCAGGCAGACCGTCCGCCAGAACCCGTCCTGCGTCAACGGCCTCTTCCGGGCACACCGACAACGACCGAGCTGATCTCCCAGGATCGGGGCGCGTGACCCTCTACACGGATAGCAGCGCCCTGATCAAGCGCTACGTCGCAGAGGACGACAGCGACGTAGCCGACTCCGTGCTGCTGGCCGACCCCGAGTGGGTGACCGGTCGCCACACGTTCGTGGAGGTCATGCTGGCGATCCACCGGCGACTCGGAGACGCCGAGTGCTCGGTGGCGTCCGCGGCATTCGAACGCGATTGGCAGCGGACGTACGTTGTAGCGCTCGATGACGCGGTCTGCCGTCGTGCAGCCGAGCTTGGAATCGTGACGGGGGCGCGATCGCTCGATGCATTGCACCTGGCCGCTGCCGAGCGGGCCGGAGGCCGGTCATTGCCGATCGTCACGTTCGATGTGCGACTCGGACACGCGGCACGGTCGCTCGGGTTCGGCGTCATCGGAGCATAGGCCTCCGCCGGCTTCACGCGTTCCTCGAAACGCTCGACCCGAATTCGGCTCCCTCGATCGGCATCCGGATGTTCCCGGCATTCGCGGGCTCACCTCCGGCTGTGGTTGTTGTTGAGACCGCGGCGAACGGGACCCAGTCCTCGATGACGGCGTCAGTCTCCGCCGACGACAGCCTGGAGCATCCGGCGAAACTGGTCCGCGTCCGCGCTCGAGAGCGATGCCAGGAAGATGCGTTCGGCCTGGTCCGTCGCCCGCGTGCCCTCGACCAGGGTCCGGCGACCGAGGTCGGTCAGCGCGACGATGTTCCGGCGGCGGTCGCCCGCGTCGGCGCGTCGCTCGACGAGGCCCTTGGCCTCGAGCTCGTCGAGCAGGGCGACCATCGTCGTGCGATCGATCGCGAGGCGTTGCGCGGCCTCGAGCTGGGACGGGGGTTCGCCTTCCAGGAGGGCAGTCATGACCGCGAGCTGCCGACCACTGATGCCGAGGGGCTGGAGCGCCTCGCTGCTGAGGGCCGACAAGCGCTCGCGCGCGTGCTTGAGGAGGTAGCCGAGGCGGTTGCGCACCGGCGGGACGCCCGGCTCTGTCGGGTTCGTCTTCATCCGGCACATCGTAGCGTGATGTGCAACGCGACAAACCATCAGGCATACTGACGATCATGACAACCAACACACCTCGATTGACCTTCGGTATCAAGACCAGCCAGGCCAACACGACCTATCGGGAAGTGGTCGACGTGTGGCGCGACGCCGACGCAACGGAGGCGTTCCACGACGCATGGCTGTGGGACCACCTCGTGCCCCTCCGCGGTGACGTGCGGGGGCCCGCGCTCGAGGCGTGGACGCTGCTGTCGGCGCTCGCCGCGCAGACGCGGCGCCTGCGCATCGGCATCATCGTCACGAGCAATCGCACACGGCCGCCGGCGGTGCTGGCCAAGATGGCGGCGACGGTCGACCAGATCTCGGACGGCCGGCTCATCTTCGGGATCGGCGCGGGCGGCAGCGCCGTCAGGGATCCCGGCGGACTGGCGCTGGTCCGTCGCGAGCTCGACGGGTATGGCATTCCGGTCGTCCCCACGCGACAGGCGATCGACTCCCTGGCAGAGGCATGCCAGATCGTCGAGCGCATGTGGGCAGAGGACGAGCCGTTCGACTTCGACGGTCGCTGGTATCAGCTCAAGGGCGCCGTCTGCGAGCCCAAGCCGATCCAGTGTCCCCGACCGCCGATCATGATCGGCGCGGCGGGCGAGCGGAGCCTGCGGATCGTGGCCGAGCATGCCGACATCTGGAACTGTCCCACCCGGGGCGACCTGGCCGAGTTCCGTCGCCTGGACGCCATCCTCGACGCCCATTGCGCCGACATCGGCCGGGATCCGGCCGAGATCACCCGGTCGGTGCAGTTCCTGGTGGCATCCGGCAGCGTCGACGCCGGGATTGGGCGGGGCGGACCCGCGACATCGGCCCAGGGTCGGAGCGGGGCGCCGGTCTCGGGCTTCCCGAACATCGGCGACCCGGCCGCGACTCGGGACCTGCTGCTCGAGGCCATCGACGCCGGCGTGCGGCACCTGGTCCTCGCGCCGATCCTCTCGACCGTCGATCGGCCGGCCCGCTGGCTCGCGGACGAGATCGTCGGACCCGTCCTGGAACAGGCGCACGTGGCGTAGCGCCCGCTCATCGCAGCGGTGCCGAGTTCCTGTCGGCCGGGCGCACGGTCATCGGCCGGGCGCACGGTCATCGGGTCCGCCGGGCGGGCCGAGCGCCGCGCTCCTGCTCGGGCTCCGGGCCGGCGCGGTCGAGCACGTCGCCTCGCCCCTGCTGCTGGCCGAGCTCGGTTCTTCAGCAGCGCCGCCCGTCCGGCAGCGGTCGCGGTGAGCCGAGGCGCGCCACGGTCAGGATCACCGTGCAGGCGAGCCACAGGGCGTAGAGCGGGTAGGGAAGGTACGCGCTGAGCCACCCGTCGGCGGCGAGCGGCCCGCCGTCGAGGGCGATCCCGAGCACGGGCACCAGCTGCGCGAGCGCAGCGACCGCCGACAGCCAGCCGAGCCACGCCGGGAGAGCGGCGGTCCGGAAGCTGACGACGGCGACGGCGGCGAGCATCACCGCCAGCGGCAGGTTGGCGATCACGAACAGGGCGTCCATCGTCCCGACGAGCGCCGGCTGCCCGGCATCGCGGGCGGCGCCGGCCAGCCCCAGCTGGAAGGCGAGCGCCACGAAGGTGACCACGGTCGAGGCGACGCCGGCACCGTAGGCCACCATCGAGAGCCGCCCGCTGCCCTGTTCGGCCCGCGCCAGGAAGCTGCGCAGGCTGCCGGCGAACCAGAGGAAGAACCCGGACCCCAGCACGAACAGCAGGGCCTGTGCTCGGAGCGCATCCTGGTTGTCGGCGTAGTAGGCGGCAATCCTCGATGCGGAGTCGCTCGCGCTCAGCGCCCCGCGTTCGAAGAGCATCGCCGCTGCGCCGGCCAGGATCGCCCCGAAGCCGCTCGCGGCGCCCCAGCGCTCCAGTCGCGTCGCATCCATGGCACCCGCTCCCTTCCCTGCTTCCACCGGCCCGGCGCTGACGCGCAGGTCGACCGGGATTCGCTGACGTGCTCAGCCGCCCAGCGCGGCCTCCGGCGGCCAGCGGAGCCAGAGCACGGCCACGAGGACCGCGACGTTCACGCCCAGGGCCGCGAGGGTGTTGAACATCGGCCACGTGCCGAAGAACATGACGATGCCGGTGGCCGAGACGAGCGCCGAGGCGACGGCGAGCGGCCGCCAGACGCTGCCCGGGATGACGACGCCCCAGAACGACATGGCGGCGATGACGAAGCCGACGAGCGACACGACCCAGAAGGCGCTGGCGATCGTCGTGGCCGTGTCTGCGGGAAGCGACGTCACGAGCCAGGACCGGGCGGCGTGCCAGCTTCCGGTTGGCGTGCCTGGGCGGAGTCGGATCCAGGCCAGCGCCGCGAGCGCCCCGCCGTGGCCGAGGCCGTGCAGGAGGAGCACGCCCGCGGCGATGAGCCTGATCGTCTGGTCTGACATCTCTTTACGCCTCTTGTGGCTCAACCCGGAACACCGGGTGATCAGCCGGGTCCGGGAGGGCGGTGAAGAACTCGCGTGCCCGCCAACCCATGTGCTCGCGATACGCGGCCACGACCCGATCGCGCTCGTCGCCACCGACCTCGACCGCGCAGAACAGCTCGCGCGTTGGGCCCTTCCGCAGCTCGCCCTGGCCGGCAGCGCGCAGGTTGCGGACCCAGTGGGTCTCGCCGCCTCCCGACACGAGGTACCGAGCACCCTCGACCTCGAGCGTGGGGACTGGCGCCCTGACCGGGCGGCCTGTGCGCCGGCCGCGGACCGTGAGCGTCGGGCCGCCGAGCCAGAGCGTGATCGGGTTCACCACGCGGCTCATGAAGAACCCGGAGGGCACGTAGGGTCGAGGCGGTGTCTCGTTCGCGGTCATCGGATCGTCAATCTGCAGCATCGGAATCCTCCTTCGACATGGGTGTGCGTTCGACAGCGATGAGCCGGAGACCCGCGTCCCGCACGCGGATCAGCAGCCCGTAGAGGGCGGCCTGGTCCACGGCCGAGAAGACCAGCAGCGAGTCGCCGTCGGGCAGCAGCCGGAGCTCGTCGCAGCCCAGGGCATGGGCGCGTCGCTCGCTCAGGTGGCCGGCGACGCGGATCTCGTAGCGGTCCATGGCCCTGATGCTGCGGCCCGCACGTCGCGATCGCGCCTCGCGAAAGGCCGGTCTTTGGGCGCTCGACCTCCCCTCCCGAAAGGAGGGGGCCAGCCGACGCCGGTCCCGGGTCGCAGCCTCAGACGAGGCCGAGCTGCTGGGCGCGCAGGAGGGCCTGCGTTCGGCTCGTCGCGCCGAGCTTGGCGAGGACGTGGCCGACATGCCACTTCGCCGTCCCGAGCGAGACCGTCAGGCCCGTGGCGATCTCCGCATTGCTCGCGCCCCTGGCCATGAGGCGCAGGACGTCGAGCTCACGGGCGGTGAGCTCCTCGAACAGCCGTCCGTCGGTGTCGCGCCCGAGCGCCGCGTGCCGGGAGTGCGGCCGCGCTGCGCCGTCCGCCGTCGGCTCGGCGGCGAAGGCTGCCTCGAGCTCCTCGACGAATGCCGGTGCAGCCGCCCGGACGAGCGGCAGGAGGTGGGCGAGGTGCCGCCCGTCATCGACGAAGCGCCGGACGTAGCCGCCGGGGGCGGCGAGCTCGACCGCCCGCCGAAGGGCGCTCACGGCGTCCGCCCGGCGGCCCGTCGCCTCGGCCACCGACGCCTCCAGGACGCCGATCGTGATCAGGTCCGCGGCGGCGCCGGCGGCCTCCTGCGCCGCTCTCGTCCGGGCGAGCAGCTCGCGCGCCTCGTCGCGCCTGCCCTGTGCCAGGCGCACCCGTGCGACCGTCGTGTCCATCGAGCGGCGCAGGACCTCGACGAGGGGGGAGCCGGGCGGTGCCTCGGGCGTCGCCCCGTCCGCCCAGCGCCCTGCGCCGGGGACGTCGCCCAGGCGGAGCCGGAGCCGCGCCTCGACCTCACCGGCCACTCCGGGGAGCGCCATGCCGGTCGTCCGAAGGTCGCGCTGGCTCGTGCGCAGCGCCTCGAACGCACCGTCAGGATCGCCGCAGGCGAGGCGGACGAGCGCCAGATACGAGATCGCCCAGCCGAGGACCGGACGGCCGACCCCCATCCGGTGTGCCGCCTCGAACCCCGCCTCGAGCTCGCGACGGGCCTCAGCCAGGTCGTTGGCCTCGTAGCGCACGATACCGAGCACCACCCGGGCGGGCCATGCGATCAGCCTGGGCCTGCCCTGCCCGCCGGCCTGCTCCCCGAGGACGGCGCGGCACATCGATTCCGCCTCTCCGCGGAGACCGACGAGGGCGAGGCCGTGGCCCAGGGGGTTGACCGCCGGCAGGACGGCCATCGGACTCCCCGCCTGGAGCGCTGCCTGGTACGCCGCCCGCAGGGTCGCGACGGCCGGCGCGTACTCCCCGCGGGCGAGCCGCCCGAGGCCCACGGCCAGGAGCCCGAACGAGCGGAACAGCGGGTCATCGCCGACGAGCGCGAGGCCCTCGGTCGCCAGGCGCTCGGCGTCTGGCCCCGTCACCGTGGCCATCAGCGCCTCCAGCACGAGCATCCGTCCCGCGGCCGGCCCGCGGACGCTCGAGGTGGCGAGGTGGCGCTGTGCCAGGTCGAGCGCGGCCGCCACCTGGCCCGTCTCGAAGCGCGCCCAGGCACGCAGCGAGGTGAGCTCCGGGCTCGACGCCACCCGCTCCGGGGGCAGGGCGTCGAGCCAGCCCGCAAGCGTCGAGAGCTCCCCCGCCTCGAAGGCCGGACGCGCCGCACGCTCCACGAGGTCGAGCGTCCTCTCGAATGCGCCGGCCGCCAGCGCGTGGCCGATGGCCTCGGACGCGAGCCCGGCATCGTCGAACCAGTCGGCGGCCCGTGCGTGGAGCGTGCGCCGTTCCGGTTCGGCCAGGTGGGAGCGGAGGTAGTCGGCGAAGAGGCCGTGGTAGCGATACCAGCGCCGCTCGGCGTCGAGCGGGACGAGGAACAGGTTCGATCGCTCCGCACGCCCGAGGAGCGCGCCCGCGTCGTCGCGCCCGGTGAGCGCGCGGCACAGCTCCACGGAGAACCGGTCCGCGATCGAGGTCTGGAGGAGGAAGCCCCGGAGCTCGTCGTCGACCCCGTCGAGGACCTCGTCCGCGAGGTAGTCGAACACGAACCGCTGGCTGCCCCCGAAGGCCTCGACCAGGGCGTCCGGATCGGGTCGGCCGCGCAGCGAGATCGCCGCCAGCTGGAGGCCGGCGATCCAGCCCTCGGTCCGCTCGGTGAGGCGCTGGACCATCGATGGCGTGAGCGCCACGCCAGCCCCAGCGAGGTACGCCAACGCCTCCGCATCGGCGCAGCGCAGGTCATCGGCCCGCAGCTCGACGAGTCGTCCATGTGCTCGGAGGCGGGCCAGCGGCTGCGGCGGGTCCTCGCGGGTCAGCAGCGCCACGTGGCAGAAGGGCGGGCCGCGCTCGATCAGGACGCGGACCAGCCGGTGGACCGCCTCCGCGGCGATGACCTGGTAATCGTCGAGCGCCAGCACGAAGGGCTCGTCGCTCGCCGCCAGCTCGCTGAGGAGCACCGCCCCGACCAGCACGGGGTCCGGGGTCGCCCCGGGGCCGAACAGGTCCGCCGTGGCATCACCGGCTCCGGGCCGCACCACCCGGATCGCCGCGACGAGGTAGCCGACGAACCGGGCCAGATCGTTGTCGGCGGCATCGAGGCTGAGCCACGCGCAGGGGAGGCCGCGCGACTCCAGCCAGCCGGCGAGCGCCGTCGTCTTGCCGTATCCCGGCGGCGCGGACAGCAGCACGAGGCGGACGTTGTCGTCGAGGCTGCGGTCAAGCGCCGCGTTGAGCCGGGCACGCTCACCGTAGCCGGAGCCCGGGACCGGCATGACGAGCTTGGTCCGGACGAGCGGGGCCGCGGCCCGCGATGACCTCCCTCCGGCGTCGCCGGCGACCGTCGAGCTGCGGGCGCGAGCCAAGGAGTCCATGGGCATGCCCAGCGTACGCGCTCCTGGTGGGCGGACTGGCCGCGAACGTGCACGCGCGCCGGGTGCAGTAACATCTCGGTGATATCATCGCGCGATCAGGAGGGCCGATGAGGGCAAGTGCGTGCGGGCCGGGCGGCCGCGGGCTACCCGGTCCTGTTCGTCCTGCTCGTCGGGGCGTGGTGCTCTGCAGCGAGCGCGAGAGCCAGCCGGTCGTCAACGCCGGCAGCCTGTACTAGCCGAGATGGGAAGCGAGGGCGACCGCAAGCCGTTCCTCCTGCGGCTCGACCCGGCGACGATGGCCGCCCTGAAGGCCTGGGCGGCCGAGGACCTGCGGAGCCTGAACGGCCAGATCGAGTTCCTGCTCCGCGCCGCGCTGCGCGACGCAGGCCGACTGCCGGGCAAGGCGCGCGGCCATCAAGCGGGGGGCGGCCCGGCTCCCGACGGGTCGGCGCCAGGGGAACGCCACAGCGGACCGCCCGCGCGGTCGCCAGCGGTCCGCGGGCCCGGCACCCTGGTGAAGGGAACGAGATGACCGACGCCAGGACGCGGCGATGAACGACGGAGCTCGAGCCCTCGAGATCGACGGCGTCTCGAAGCGGTACGGCGACCTCGTCGCGCTCGAGAACCTCGCCTTCGAGGTCCGCGCCGGCGAGCTGTTCGGCTTCGTGGGCCGCAACGGCGCGGGCAAGACGACGACGATGCGGATCGTGCTCGGCGTCCTGCGCGCGGACGCGGGTGAGGTCCGATGGGGCGGCGTCCCGCTCGACTTCGCCACCCGCCGTCGGATCGGGTACATGCCCGAGGAGCGCGGCCTGTACCCGAGGATGCGCCTCCTGGAGCAGCTCAGCTATCTCGGGGAGCTCCACGGGCTGGCCGGCGCCGATGCACGGCGGGCGGCCACGGGCTGGCTCGAGCGGTTCGGCCTCGCGGATCGCCGGGACGCCGAGCTCCAGGCGCTGAGCCACGGCAACCAGCAGCGGATGCAGCTCGCCGCGGCGCTCGTCTGCACGCCCGAGGTCCTCGTGCTCGACGAGCCGTTCGCCGGGCTCGACCCCGTGGCCCTCGACGTCATGACCGGGGTCCTGCGCGAGCGGGCGGAGGCAGGCGTCGCGGTCGTCTTCTCCAGCCACGAGCTCGACCTCGTCGAGCGGATCTGCGACCGGGTCGGGATCATCGACCACGGCCGCCTCGTCGCCTGCGGCACGGTGAACGAGCTGCGCCGGGGAGGCCCCGAGAGGCTGTGGGTCGATGCCCCGAACGCTCCGCCGGGCTGGTCGGAGGGCCTGCCGGGCGCCGCCGTGGTGCACGTCGAGGGGACGCGCGTCCTGCTCGAGCTGGGCGACGGGGCCGACGACCAGGCGATCCTGCGGTCAGCGCTCGAGACCGGGCCCGTGCAGGAGTTCCGGCGCGCGCAGGCGAGTCTGGTCGAGGTGTTCCGCGACGTCGTCGGGGACAGCCAGTCAGGGGAGGCCCAGCCGTCGGAGACCCAGCCGTCGGAGGCAGGCGGCGATGCATAGCCCGGCACTGATCCTACCCGTCGTGGTGGCTGCAGTCCTCATCGTGTACGGACGGGTCAACCGTCGCAGCCGCTGGGGCAACTGGATCGCGGTCGTCGGCTATGCCCTGCTCGCGGTCACCGCCGTTGTCGCGATGGTGGCGAGGAGTTGACGGCCGTGTTCCGCCGGAGACCGATGAGCGGCGATCGAGGCGCGGGGCAGGCCTATCGCGGTTGCGGCCGGGCGGCGCCTTGGCGCGGGTCGTGGCGTCTCCAGCGGGCGGCCGGCGTCGGGCTCGCGGTCCTCGCCCTCGTCGGCGCCTGCTCGCCGGCGACGGCCACGCCCGGTGCCTCCAGGTCGGTGCTCCCGGCTGGCACGCCGTGCGCGTGGCCGCGGGAGGTCGATGCGGCCTCGGACAGCTACCTCATCGTGGACAGTGGCGCGGCCTACTGGCTCGAGCCGTTCGCGATCGCGCCGGGCCTGCGGATCACTCTGTCGGGCACCTTCCCGGACGCCCGGTACGCCTCCCTGGCGGTCTGCACGCGCCCGACCAGCAGCCCGTTCACGCGCAACGGGGTGGGCTCCTCGCTGACCGACTACCAGATCGCCCCGGAACCGAGCGGCGTCAACCCCCGGCAGCAGCCGGGCGCGCCCGGCGGCCACTACACGGTGACGCTGCGGGATGACGTCGCGCCGGGGCAGGCGACCACGATGCCGATCGCGCCGGCGGGCACGACGAGCGGGCAGGGCCTCCTCGTGTACCGCGTGTACCTGCCGGCCGGGGCGACTTCTCGAAGATCGTGGCACCAACGATGACGCTGGAGCAGGGCGGCCAGTCGGCCGAGCTAACCCCGTGCACGACCCCCAACGCGCGAGATCGCATCGCAGTCCTCGTCCCCGGTCTACCCGTTGAGCACGCTGGTCTCGGCCGGCGTGTCGGGGTGCGCCAAGTGACGGCACACGCCGAAGGAGCCAGCGCATGACCGCTCCGACCAGTCGACCGGCTCCGACGGGCTGGCCGATCCTCCTGCTCGTCGCGCGGCGCGAGGCCCTTGTCCGCCTGCGCTCGCGCGTCTTCATCGGCGGGACGGCCGTGATGGTCGCCATCGTCGTGGTCGGCATCCTCGGCTACTCGCTCCTCGGGGGTCACACCGCAAGCCTCGACGTGGGGTTCACCGCCGGATCCGCGGCGCTCGAGCAGGATTTCAGCGTCACCGCCGCGGCGATGGGCCAGCCCGTCACGGTCAGCACCGTGGCCGACGAGGCGGCCGGGCGGGCCCAGGTGTCCGCCGGCACCCTGGACGTCCTGGTGACCGGCGCCCCGACGTCGCCGACTGCCGTGGTCCAGAAGTCCGCGTCCTCCGTGGTGCAGGCCGCCCTCGAGCGGGCCGTGCTCGCCGCCCGCTTCACGGCGCTCGGCATCCCGCCCGGCGTCCTGGCCTCCGTGACCAGCGGGCTGCAGGTCCGGGTCGACGCCCTGCAGCCGACGACTGCCGGGATGACCGAGGATCGCGTGGTCGGGCTCGGCGTCGCGATCCTGCTGTTCATCACGCTCGGCCTGTACGGCAGCCAAGTGGCCCAGGGGGTCGTCGAGGAGAAGGCCACCCGGATCATGGAGATCCTGCTCGCCACGGTCCCGCCGAGCCGGCTGCTGGCGGGCAAGGTCATCGGGATCGGGATCGTCGGCCTCCTGCAGCTCAGCATCGTCGCGGCGGCGGTGCTGATCTCGATCGCCGCGACGAACGTCGTGACCACGCCCGCCCTCGGGGTGGCCGCGGTCGCCGGGTACCTGGTCTGGTTCCTGCTCGGCTTCCTGCTCTACGCGACGGGCTACGGGACGATGGCCGCGCTTGTCTCGCGCCCGGAGGAGGTCCAGAGCGCCGTCGCCCCGGCCGCGGTGTTCCAGATCGGCTCCTACCTGCTCGCCTACCTGGCCCTTGCCAACCCCACGAGCCCCGTCGTGATGATCGCGTCGGTGCTACCCCCGTTTGCGCCGATCCTGATGCCCGTGCGCATGTCCGGCGGCATGCCCGACTGGCAGGTCGGGCTCGCGCTCGCTCTCACCGTGCTGGCCATCGCGGGGCTCACCCGGCTGGCCGGGCGCGTCTACGCCAACTCGGCCATGCGCATCGGGACCCGCGTGCGGTTCAGGGATGCGCTCCGCGGGGGAGGCGGGCGGGGTGCGTAACACGTTCCGGCCCCATCGGGCCGCCATGATTGGAGGAACCGGATGCCGTCTCGCGTGAGGTCGAACCCGGTGGCGACCCTGCTGGCCGTGGTCTCGGCCGTCCTCATCCTGGTCAGCCGCCTCAACCGCACGTTGTGGTGGGGCGACTGGCTCTTCGTCGCCGGCATTGCCGTGCTCCTGGTCGCGGGCGCCCTGTTCCTCCTCCGAAGGCGGTGATCGGGTCGGTCAGCCTGCCGCCCCTGGAAGCTCGTCTGCCAGTCTCCTACGCGGACCTCCACGTGCATCCCAGCGGCGACGCGGTCTCGCGCCGCCATCGGCCCTCGACGCCCTCGTGCGTCTACGCCGCGCTGCTGGCCAGTGGCCTGCGGGTGGCGGTGCTCGCCGACCACGACCGGGTCGACGTGGCCCTCGAGCTGGCGGCCAGGTCGAGGGCTGGAGGCGCGTCGATCGAGCTGCTCGTGGGCGAGGAGATCACCACTCGCGAGGGGCACCTGGTGGGGATCGGGCTCTCCTCGCTCGTGCCTCCGGACCTGTCACTCGGCGAGACGGTGGCCGCGGTGCACGAGCAGGGTGGGCTCGCGGTCGTTGCGCACCCGCTCCTTCCGCCCATCCGGGCCGCGTCGGCCGCCCGGCTCCTCGCTCTCGCGCGGGGCGACGAGCGGAGCCGCCCGGACGCGCTGGAGGTCATGAACGCGGTGGGGGCCTGGGTGCCGGGCTGGCGGGGGCGGGTGGAGCGGCTCGCCCGGGCGGGCGGCTACGCGCTGGTCGGCGGGTCCGACGCGCACCGGGCGCAGGCGGTCGGCCGCGCCAGGACCGGCTTCCGGGGCGACGACGGGGCGGCGCTCATGCGGGCGATCCAGGCGCGCGAGACGTGGGCCGAGGGGCACCGCTCGGCGCTCCGCGACGTCCTGCGGCTGCCGTCGAGCTAGTCGGTCAGGTTCCGAGAAGCCGGCCTTCGGACCGCCTCGTAGGATGGAGCGGCGCGCCCCGCCGGATTCCGCAGCGGCCAACCCCGGAGACGACCATGCACAGCGACCAGCCTTCCTCGTGGGGCTCCATCGAGGTCCGCGGCGCCCACGAGAACAACCTGCGCGGCATCAGCCTCGACATCCCCAAGCGCCGCCTCACCGTGTTCACCGGGGTCTCCGGTTCAGGCAAGAGCTCGCTGGTCTACGAGACGATCGCCGCCGAGTCGCGCCGGCTGGTGAACGAGACCTACACGGCCTTCGTCCAGGCCTTCATGGGCACGCCGGCCCGCCCTGACGTCGACTCGCTCGAGGGGCTGACGACGGCGATCGTGGTCGACCAGGAGCCGATGGGCGCGAACCCGCGCTCGACGGTGGGCACCGCAACCGACGCCCACGCGATGCTGCGGGTCATCTACAGCCGCATCGGCCGGCCCCACGTCGGGCCCGCCAGCGCGTTCTCGTTCAACACGCCGGCCGGCACCGCCAAGGGCGCGATCACCCTCGAGAAGAAGGGGGGCACCGCGCGCGAGGTCAAGGACCTCAAGATCAGCGGCGGGATGTGCGCCGAGTGCGAGGGCCTCGGCCGGGTCTCCGCGGTCGATCCCGATGCGCTGATCGACCGGTCCAAGAGCCTCAACGAGGGCGCGATCACCTTCCCGGGCTTCGGAGTCGGCATGTGGAACCAGCGGCTGTACGCCGAGTGCGGTCTGTTCGACCCCGACCGCAAGCTCCGCGACTACAGCGCGGCCGAGCTGCAGCAGTTCCTCTACGGGCCCGACCGGCGGATCCGGTTCAACGGCATCAACCTCACCTTCGAGGGCCTGGTCGACAAGATCCGGCGCCAACATCTCGTGAAGGACCCCGAATCGCTCCAGCCGGGCGTCCGGGCAGCCGTCGAGCGCGCGGCCACGTTCGGCGCCTGCCCGTCGTGCGGCGGGACCCGGCTCAACGCTCTCGCGAGGTCCTCGCTGATCGAGGGCAGGAGCATCGCCGACTGCGCCGCGATGCAGATCAGCGACCTCGGGGCATTCGTCCGGGGCATCGACGCGCCGGGCGTCGCGCCGATGCTCAAGCAGCTCGCCGCGCTCCTGGACAGCTTCGTCTCGATCGGCCTGGGCTACCTCTCGCTCGACCGCGAGACGTCCACGCTGTCGGGCGGCGAGACGCAGCGGACGCGGATGGTCCGCCACCTGGGCTCGAGCCTGACCGACGTGACGTACATCTTCGACGAGCCCACGATCGGCCTCCACGCCCACGACGTCCACCAGATGAACGACCTGCTGCGGCGGCTGCGCGACAAGGGCAACACCGTGCTCGTGGTGGAGCACGACCCGGAGGTGATCCGGATCGCCGACCACGTGGTTGACATGGGCCCGGGCGCCGGCGCCCACGGCGGGCAGATCGTCTACGAGGGTCCCGTGGGCGGCCTCGTCGCGGCGGGAACAGCCACGGGCCGCCACCTCGACGTGCGGCTGGCCCTCAAGCCCGCGCCCCGGGCGCCGCGCGGCTCGATCGCCATCCGGAATGCGCGGCTGCACAACCTGCGCGACGTCTCGGTGGACGTGCCGACCGCTGTGCTCGTGGCCGTGACCGGCGTGGCGGGCTCCGGCAAGAGCTCGCTGATCCACGGCTGCCTGCCCAGGACCGACCCGTCGGCGACGCTCATCGACCAGTCCGAGATCCGCGGCTCGCGCCGCTCCAACCCGGCCACGTACACCGGCATCCTCGATCCGATCCGCAAGGCCTTCGCGGTCGCCAACGGCGTGAAGGCGTCCCTGTTCAGCGCGAACTCGGAGGGCGCCTGCCCCGCCTGCAACGGCCTGGGCATGGTCTACACGAACCTCGCGTTCATGTACGACGTCGCGAGCGTGTGCGAGGTCTGCGAGGGCCGCCGCTACACCGACGAGGTCCTCGAGTACCGCCTGCGGGGCAAGAACATCGTCGAGGTCCTGGCGATGCCCGTGGAGGAGGCGCGAGCGTTCTTCACCGAGAAGCCGGTGCGGGTGATGCTGGACCGGCTGGCCGATGTCGGGCTCGGCTACATCGCGCTCGGCCAGGAGCTCGGCACGCTGTCCGGCGGCGAGCGCCAGCGGCTCAAGCTCGCGATCGAGATGGCCGGCGACGCCGAGGTCTACGTCCTCGACGAGCCGACGGTGGGTTTGCACATGCAGGACGTCGGCAGACTCGTCGGGCTGCTCGAGCGGCTCGTGGATTCCGGGCGGACCGTGATCGTCATCGAGCACAACCTCGACCTCGTCGCGCGGGCCGACTGGGTGATCGACCTGGGGCCCGGCGGCGGGCACGACGGGGGGCTGGTCGTGTTCGAGGGGACACCGGCGGACCTCGCCCGCGCCGAGGGCTCGCTCACCGGGGAGTACCTCCGGCGCCGGCTCGCGGCAGTCGGATAGGCGGCGGACGGCTCCCAGCCTGCGCGCTCGGCGCCGAGCCTCCGGGCGGGGCCCAGCCTCCGGGCGCGGTTCGCCCGGAGGCGCCGGCGGCGGCCGGGCGAACCTCGAGCGGCGGCCTCCCGCCGTCGGACGCCACCGTCTCCACCTCCCCGGGCACCAGGCGCCCGGGTGTGGCCCACCGATCCGCTGCGCGCCGGAGCCGCGGGCCGAGCCGCTGATCCGCGGCGCGCATTCGGATCGGTCCGGGTGGTCGCGCTGATGCGCGCGGCGGTTCAGCAGCCAGGGCTGGGTGCCGCGGTAGGCCGACTACCCGGTCGCATGACCCACGACGCAGATCATGTTGACCGAAGCGCACAAGATCTATCCGCGTGGCGGATCAGGGCGAGCCGACCCATCAGGGGCGAGCCGGCGCCGGCGGCCTGGGGCGCATCCGCGTGGCGGATCAGGGCGAGCCGACCCATCAGGGGCGAGCCGGCGCCGGCGGCCTGGGGCGCATCCGCGTGGCGGATCAGGGCGAGCCGGCGCCGGCCGCCAGCGCGAACACCTCAGCCCCTGGCGCCGTGAATACGCTCTGGTATCCCGCGGCAACGATGGCATCGCGGACGGACGGCGGCAGCCCACCGGGCTCCAGGAGCACCCAGGCGAACCCGGCCCGGAGCTCTGACGCGAGGTCCGCGAGCGGGTGGACGCGGCCCCCGGCGATGAAGATCGTCGCGGTAGCGTCAGCGCTGACCACCGTCTCGTCAACACCGGTGAACGCCGCGACCGGGATGCTCGCCCAGGCCTGGTAGCTGGCGGCAGCGTGGAGCAGCCGGTCCTCGGCGCGCAGGCTCCCGGCGGCGATCTCGCGCTCGAGGAACGCGTCCACCGCTTTCCCCCGGGCGCCCACGACGGCCCGGGCATCAGGGTAGCCCTGCCAGTAGCCGAACTGAGCGGTGCGCAGGCTCCAGGCCGCCACGTCCGCGGTCGGGTGCGAGGCCTGCGCGGAGTCCGGCACCATCGGCCCGACGGGGAGGAGCGCCATCGCCAGCACGCCCGTCGGCACCGCGAGCCAGGCCAGCCCACGCCGCGACCGCCGGGCGGCTGCCGCGAGGACACCCGCCAGCGCCGGCACGCATGCCCAGGGCAGCCAGTAGCCCACCGCCTTGGGCACCTCGTAGCGCAGCGACTCGCCCACCAACGTCCCGGTCGGCGCCATCGCGGCCGCGACGAGGAGCGCAAGGCCCGCCGCGAGGCCCGACGCCACCAGGCGACGACCACCCCACGCCGCACTGATCATGCCCGTCAGCGCGGCGGCCGCAGCTGCGAACAGCAGCGGGAAGGCGGGATTCACCCAGGTCAGCGCCTGTCCCGGCGCCGACGGGCGGAGCAGCAGCGCC
>JAKAHU010000307.1 GCA_021825385.1 Chloroflexota bacterium
CGCCTCGGTCGCGATCCGACGCCCCCGGCCGGGGGCGCGACCCCGGCGCGGCAGGAACACCGCCACGACCGCCGTGCGCCCCGGATCGCCGCCACCGAGCCGTTCCAGGACGGAGCGCTCGAGCGGGAGGCTGACGCCCGCGCCGTCGCTCGACTCGCCGTCGGCCGCGAACGCGCCCCGGTGGCCGAGCGCGCCCAGACCGGCCAGGGCGAGGGGCAGGACGCGCTCGCGGCTCCTGCCGCCGGCGTCGGCGACGAACCCGACCCCGCAGGCGTCGTGCTCGAACGCGGGGTCGTAGAGCGGCGGCTGTGGCGGCTCGGTCATCTCATCTCCGGGCTCACGCGGTTCTCGCGCGGTTGGTGCGATCGGGGGCGCGGCGGGGAAGCCACCCTACCGGCGCCCACCGGCCGGACGCGGCGTCGTGCCGGTGTCGTTTCGGTGCCGGTTCCGTTGCGCCGGGGCGCAAGCCGGGGCCGGCCGGGGCACAAGCCGGGGCCGGCCGGGGCGCAAAGCCGGGGCGCGAACGTGTGGCCCGCCGGGACCAAGCTGGGCCCCGGCGGGCGGCTGCGGCTCAGGCCGAGTAGGCGGTCTCGCCGTGAACCGACAGGTCGAGCCCCATCTCCTCCTGGCTGGCCGGAACCCGGAGTCCAAGGACGAGGTCGACAACCTTGACGATGACGAATGTGGCGACCGCGGCGAAGGAGACCGTCGCGGCGACCGCGACGAGCTGCGTGCCGACCTGGCCCAGGTTGCCCTCGATCGCGCCGCTCACGCCGCCGATCGCGCCGACCGCCAGGACTCCGGTCGCGATCGCCCCGAACATCCCGCCGACGCCATGGCAGGCGAAGACGTCGAGGGCGTCGTCGATCTGGAGCCGTTCGCGGAGAAGCATCGCGCTGTAGGAGAGTGGACCAACGATCGCGCCGATGACCAGGGCGCCGCCGGCGGTCACGAACCCGGAGGCCGGGGTGATCGCCACGAGTCCCGCCACCGCGCCGATCGCCGCCCCGACGACGCTCACCTTGCGCCGATGGAGATACCCGGCGAGCACGAAGCTGAGGGTCGCCGTGCCGGCCGCGGTGTTCGTGACCAGGAGAGCGTTCGCGGCCTGGCCGGTCGCCGCCAGGGCCGACCCGGCGTTGAACCCGAACCAGCCGAACCAGAGCAGGCCCGCGCCGAGGATCGTCAACGGAACGTCGTGCGGCTCCATCCGGTCGCCGTTGGTCTGGCGCCGGCCGATGACCAGGGCCGCGACGAGGGCGGAGACCCCGGAGCTGATGTGAACGACCGTGCCCCCGGCGTAGTCGAGGGCGCCCATCGTGCGCAACCAGCCGCCCGGCGCCCAGACCCAGTGGGCGATCGGGGCGTACACGATCGTGGACCAGAGGATCGTGAAGATGACGAAGGCGGCGAACCGCTTGCGCTCGGCGAATGCGCCGGTGATCAGGGCGGGCGTGATCGCCGCGAACATCAGCTGGAACGAGGCGAAGAGGACGAGCGGAATCGTCGCCGCGTAGCGTGGATCGGGCTCAAGCCCAACGTTCGAGAAGCCGAGGAAGTCAGGGCCGCCAATCAGGCCGAGCCCGTTCACGTCTGGCCCGAAGGCGAGGCTGAACCCCCACAGGACCCAGATGATGCTGACGATGGCGAGGCCGAACACGCTATGGGCAATCGTCGAGAGGACGTTCTTGCGCCGGACCAGGCCGCCATAGAAAAAGGCCAGGCCGGGCAGCATGACCATGACCAGGGCCGTGGCCACGAGGAGCCAGGCCGTATCACCGGAGTTCATCGCGTCGTACCTCCCCGAATCGTCATCACGTGGACGAGCCGTCGATGGCGCCGAGGTTAGCGGCGGGCCCCGGCCGCGTCGGCGGCGCGGCGGTGGACGTTCGGATGCGAACCCGTTGCGACCGGCGACGGGAACGGTTGCCCTGCCCGTCGGTTCGGCTGCGGCCCGGGCGCGGGGGAAGCGGCCATGGCTCGGCGCTCGCCCTATGGACGGCCGCCGCCCCGAGGAGTACAACACGCCTCACCGGGCAACCGGCGCCCGGATCAACCGAAGCGCCTCGCCCGGTCTGCGAGGGAGGCGCCCCGTGCCCAGGTACCTGTTCCGAGCGTCGTACACCCAGTCCGGCGTCGCCGGCGTCCTGCGCGAGGGTGGGACGAGCCGCGTCGCGGCGGTCGAGCGGCTCGTGGCCAGCGTCGGTGGCAAGGTCGAGACCCAGTACTGGACCTTCGGCGGGGAGGACTTCCTCCTGATCGCCGAGCTGCCCGACAACGCCGCGGCCGCCGCGGCCAGCATGACCGTCGGCGCCTCCGGCATCGGCACCGTCACCACGACCGTCCTGCTCACCGCCGACGAGATCGACCGGGCGGCGAAACTGCACCCGGACTACCGTCCGCCGGGCGCCTGATCGGCCGATCGGTCGACGGACGACCAACGAATCAGGCCACGGGAGCGGGCCCTCGGCCGGGCCCGCTCCCGGCCACGCCGCGCTCGCCCCAACGCTCGGTCATACTTGGACCATGAACGAGCGCTGGGCGACCTTCGACTGCTATGGCACCCTGGTGGACTGGATGGGCGGCATCCGGGCGACCCTCGCCCGACTCTGGCCGGGCGAGGATTCGTCGGCGCTGCTCGAGCGCTACCACTCGATCGAGCCGGTCGTCCAGGCCGGCCGCGGCATTCCCTATCGCCAGGTGATGGCCGAGACGCTGGCCGGCCTGGCCGAGGCGCAAGGGCTGGCCGTCCCGCCCGGCGAAGAGGACGCGCTCGCCGAATCGCTTCCCTCCTGGCCCGTCTTTCCGGAGGTGCCGGGGGCACTCGCCGAGCTGCGGGCCCGGGGCTGGCGCCTGGCGATCCTCTCGAACACCGACCCGGACCTGCTCGCGGCCTCGATCACGGCGATCGGCGTGCCGGTCGACCTGCGCGTCGTGGCCTCCGAGATCGGCTCGTACAAGCCGGCGCCAGGTCACTGGGAGACGTTCTTCCGCACCTCCGGGGCGGACCGGGGCCGGCACGTCCATGTCGCGGCGTCGCTCTTCCATGACGTGGAGCCGTGCGCCCGGCTCGGCCTGCCCTGCGTCTGGATCAACCGGCTCGGTGAGACGAGTGACCTGCCGCGGACAGCCGAGCTGACCGATCTCGCCAGCCTGCCCGACACGCTCGACCGGCTGGTCGTGGCCTGAGCCACCGGCCCACGAGGGCAGGTGGCGACCGCAGCTCGTTCACAGGGGGTTGGCCCCGCCGGGGGCCCTGGCACCTCGCGGCGCGAGGGTGGTGAGCCGGGAAGGATTCGAACCTTCAACCAGCTGATTAAGAGTCAGCTGCTCTACCGTTGAGCTACCGGCCCGCGAGTCCGCCGGTCACGCGCTGACCGGACGATGCCGCGACCGATGGTACCGCATCCGCCGACATCGCCGCCAATCTCAGCCGCCGGACAGCCCGAGCAGGCGGGGCTCGAGGCTGCCGCTCAGGACGAGCCCCCCGTCGGCGGTTACGGCCACATCGGTCAACCGGAACGGGCCAGCTGTCCCGGGGGCAAGGACGACGACCGGCACCCGACCTGCCACTTGGAGCACGAGCTCACCCACCCGATCGACCGCCAACTGGCCGCTGACC
>JAKAHU010000050.1 GCA_021825385.1 Chloroflexota bacterium
GCTCGGCACGATCGACGGTCACCCGGGCACGATCGTACGGTTCGGGATCCGGAACGGCCCACCGAACCTGCCGGTCGCCCGGGCGGACGCGGCGACGTTCACGGCCAACGGCGCGATCTACCTCGTCGGGGGCTCGGACGGCACGGCTCCAAAGGGCGAGCTGTACTGGTCGATCCCGACCGCGAACGGCGAGCTGCCGGCCTGGCAGCACCTGCCCCAGACCGATCTGCCGACCGCCGGCCTGGCCGGGGCCGCCGCCGTGACGAGCGGCTCGGACGCCTTCCTCGTTGGTGGCACGAGCGCGGCAGGGGTGATCACCCAGAGCGTGCGCGCGAACCTCGCCCCGCAGCCGCCGTTCTTCCAGCTCGGCCTCTTCGGCGCCACCGTCCCGGCCCTGAAGATCTCCGGCGAGATCGGCCAGCAGCTCGGCTACCTGAACGCCGCCGGCGCCGGCACGATCGACTTCATCCTCCTGCTCCTGATCGGCTGGGCGTTCGCCCACAAAGAGCAGGCACGCGGGATCCTCGGGCGCCTCCGCCGGCGCGGCTGACCCTCGCGGTTCCTGGCGCGCCCGATCCCTTCCGCTCGTCCTTCGCCCCAGGACGGAGCCCCGGCCGGACCGCCGCCGAGGGCCTTCGGCCCGCCGGCCCCGGGGCCGGGCTCAGCGCCGGTCGGGACGCCGGGCCACCGGTGGGGCGACGATCCGCTCCACGGGCGTCCCGGCCTCGAGGCTCGCCAGGACCGCGTCGATCGCCGCCAGGAGGGCCGGAAGGTCGAGATCGGCCCCGACCTCGGGGCCGTGCCCCCGACCGCTCCCGAGAGCGTCAGCAACGCGGCCGAGTCGGTCCCGGGCACCGCGCAGGTTCTTCGTCGCGCCCGCCGGACGGCCGCGCACGACATGGACGAAGCCGGCGGCCAGCTTGATCAGCCCCTGGTACAGCTCCCGCTCGAGGAGATCGGCGGTGCCCATCCAGGCCGGTTCGAGCAGCTCGTGGGCCAAGAAGAAATCGCCCCGCTCGTAGGCCGCCAGGCCGGCCCGGAAGGCCGCCGCGCGGGCCATCGCCGGCAGTGGCCGGTACGCCTTGCGGCGGCCGTCCTGGAGGACCGTGGCGGATGGCCCGGCGGTCTCCGATCGAGCCGGCCGCCCGGTCAGCGGAGCTCGATCAGCGGCTGCCGGCCCGCGAACCCGGTGTCGAGCTCGTGCCACCAGGCGACATCCTCTTCTCCGAGCTGCCAGCACAACCAGACCTGGCGGCCGTTGACCAGGGCCGGAAAGTCGATCAGTCCGGCCTGGATGTCACGCAGGGTGATCCCCCACCGGTCGATCCGGGCCACCGAGGCACCCATCTGGTCGACGATCCCCTTGATCCGCAGCCGCACCAGGCGGGCGTCGTCGAGGTCGCTGACCGCCGCCCCAGACCCGGCGGCGCGATCGCCGAGGGCATCGCCGCCTCTGCCGGCACGTTCGCGGGCTCCGGCCTCCCCGCCGCCGAGGGGCGTCCCGGTCAGCTCGACGTAGCGGTCTCGGAGCCGGACGAGCTCCTCGCGCTGCGAGCGGAGGCGGAGGAGCAGCTCGCGAACCTCGGGGATCCGCTCGTTTGCCCGCTCGATCGTGTAGAAGGTGACCACCGGCCGATTTTATCGCCCCCGGCCCCAGGTGCCTGCGACCGACCGACAAGAGCTCCCGCCGCCATCCCTGAAGGGTGCGCCCGACACGCCCGATGACCCGGGCGGAACGCCCCGCGCGAGCTCTGCCGGGATGCTAGGATGCGCCGATGCGACTAGCCGAACGGATGGATCGACTGGGAACCGAGAACGCCTTCGAGGCGGCCGCCCGGGCGCGCGCCCTCGAGGCGACCGGCCGGGACGTCATCCACCTCGAGATCGGGGAGCCGGACTTCGACACTCCGGCCAACATCCGGGCCGCCGCCCAGCGAGCCCTCGACGAGGGTTGGACCCACTACGGCCCGGCCGTCGGGCTGCCGGCACTGCGCGAGGCGATCGCCGCCGACGCGACCGCGCGCAAGGGGTTCACCGTCCACCCCGGTCGGGTGATCGTCACCCCGGGCGCCAAGCCGATCATGTTCTACGCGATCATGGCCCTCGTCGACGACGGCGAGGAGGTGATCTACCCGGACCCCGGGTTCCCGATCTACGAGTCGATGACCCGGTTCGTGGGCGGCAGACCCGTTCCGCTCCCGCTCCGGATGGAGCACGGGTTCCGCCTCGACCCCGATGAGCTGGCCCGGCTCGTGACGCCCCGGACCAGGATGCTGATCCTCAACTCGCCGGCCAACCCGACTGGCGGCGTCCTCACCCGCGAGGACCTCGAGCGGATCGCGGCCGTCGCCCGGGAGCGCGATCTGATCGTCCTGGCCGACGAGATCTATGGCCGGATCCTGTACGAGGGTGAGCATGTCTCGATCGCCGCGCTGCCCGGGATGGCGGACCGGACGATCGTCCTCGATGGGTTCAGCAAGACCTACGCGATGACCGGCTGGCGGCTCGGCTACGCGATCGTGCCGGAGGCGCTCGTGGCGCCGATCAGCCGGCTGATCATCAACTCCGTCTCGTGCACGAGCGCCTTCTCGCAGGTGGCGGCGGTCGAGGCCCTGACCGGTCCCCAGGACGAGGTCGAGGCGATGGTGGCCGAGTTCCGCGCCCGGCGTGAGCTGATCGTCGACGGCCTGAACTCGATCCGGGGCGTCCGCTGCCTGAAGCCGTCGGGTGCCTTCTACGTCTTCCCCGACATCACCGAGACCGGGTTGTCGGGGGCCGAGCTGGCGGACCGGCTGCTGCTCGAGGCCGGCGTCTCGGTGCTCGCCGGGACCGCCTTCGGGGACGTGGGCTGGCAGCACATCCGAATCAGCTACGCGAACTCGCGCGAGCGGATCAGCGCGGCACTCGAACGGATGCGGGCCGTGATCGAGCCGCTCGTCGTCTGAGGCCAGGACGACGATGACCCAGTCGACCCCTCGCCCGCGCGTCTTCGTCAGCCGCCGGATCCCGGACGAGGGGCTGCGCCCGATCCTCGAGGCCTGCGACGCGACCGTCTGGCCGGACGAGCTCCCGCCGCCGCGCGACGAGCTGCTGCGGGCCGTCGCCGGCTGCGACGGGATCCTCACCCTGCTCACCGACCGGGTCGATGCGGAGCTCCTCGATCGGGCCGGTCCCCAGCTCAAGGTCATCAGCAACTACGCCGTCGGTTTTGACAACATCGACGTTCCCGAGGCGACCCGGCGGGGGATCCCGGTCGGGAACACGCCCGGGGTGCTCACCGAAACGACCGCCGACTTCGCCTTCGCCCTGGTCATGGCGGCCGCGCGCCGGATCGCCGAGGGTGACCGCTACGTCCGGGCGGATCGCTGGCAGACGTGGGGGCCGCTGCTGCTCCTCGGGGTGGACGTCCACGGCGCGACGCTCGGGATCGTTGGCTTCGGCCGGATCGGCCAGGCCCTGGCGCGGCGGGCCCGGGGCTTCGACATGACCGTCCTGTACCACGACGTCGCCCCGCTCCCGGCCGAGGTGACCGAGCCGCTCGGCGCGACCTGGGTGGAGCTCGATGAGCTGTTCGAGCGCTCGGACTTCATCTCGCTCCACGTCAACCTGACGCCCGAGACGCGCCACCTCGTGAATGCCGAGCGTTTGCGCCGGATGAAGTCGACGGGGATCATCGTCAACACCTCGCGCGGCCCGGTCGTCGATCAGGCAGCCCTGTACCTGGCCCTTCGCGATGGGGTCATCGGCGGCGCCGCGCTCGACGTTACGGACCCCGAGCCGATGCGCGCCAGCGACCCCCTGCTCAGCCTCGAGAACTGCCTCGTCGTGCCCCACATCGCCTCGGCGTCGCGGGCGACCCGGGCCAAGATGGCCGAGATGGCCGCCGCAAACTTGCTGGCCGGTCTCCGTGGCGAGCGGCTGCCGACCTGCGTCAATCCGGAGGCGTACGGCCCGGACGGCCGATGACACGCGCGGTTCTCGGCCTCGATCTCGGGACGAGCGAGGCCAAGGCCGGCCTGTTCGACTTCGAGGGCAGGCCGCTCGGGATCGTCCGCCGTCCCTGCCCGATCGAGATTGGTCCCGACGGGCGGGCGGAGCAGGACCCGGCCGCCTGGTGGCGCGCCCTGGCCGGCGCCGTTCGCGGGCTCGACATGACCGGAGTCGAGCTGGTCGCCATCTGCGGTGTCGGCCAGGGCCCCACCCTCGCCGCCCTCGACGCGGAGGCCCGGCCGGTCCGAGCAGCGATCACCTGGCAGGATCGTCGAGTCGGCGCGACCGGGTTCGGGCTCCTGCCCAGGCTCGCCTGGCTCGCCCGCGCCGATCCGGATGCGGTCGCCGCCGCCCGCTGGCTGCTCGGCTCGTGGGACGCCCTCGGGCTCTGGCTGACCGGCCGGGCCGCCACCGCGCTCCAGGCGCACGAGACACCGCTGGAGATCGACGCGCTCCGGGCGTCCGGGGTCGACCCGGAGCGGATCCCGCCCCCGATCGCGGTCGGGGCGGTCCTCGGTGACCTTCGGCCCGCCGCGGCGGAGCGCCTCGGCCTCCCTCCCGGGATCCCCGTCGTGGCCGGGGTGAACGACGGGACCGCGAGCATGCTCGGGGCGGGGCTCCTGTCGCCCGGCGACGCGGTCGACACGGGGGGCGCCTCGGGCGGGTTCGGCGTCTACGTCGACCGGCCGGTCGAGTTGCCCGGGACGTTCTCTGCCCCCGCCCCGATCGATGGGCGCTGGGTCGTGGGCGGAGCGATGGCCTCGACCGGGGCCGCCCTGACCTGGCTGCGCGATGCGCTGCTCGGCGGTCGCTGGACGCTCGACGAGCTCGAGACCGAGGCGGCCGCGCTCCCGCCGGGGGCTGACGGCCTGATCTTCCTGCCCTACCTGGCCGGCGAGCGAGCGCCGATCTTCGACCGGCTGGCCCGGGGCGCGTTCGTCGGCCTGACCCTCGGCCACGCCCGCGGTCACCTGGCCCGGGCCGTGCTCGAGGCGGCCGCCTACGCGATCCGCCACGTTGCCGAGCCGATCCTCGCCGCCGGCGTGCCGGTGACCGAGCTGCGGCTGGCCGGCGGTCCGGCCCGGAGCGATCTCTGGGCCCGGATCAAGGCCGACGTGACCGGCTTCCCGGTCGCGATCCCGCGGGTCGGCGAGACGGCCCTGCTCGGAGCGGCGATCCTGGCCGCCGTGGGGGCCGGCGTGATCTCGGACCGGGTGGCGGCGGTCCGGCAGATGACGAGGATCGAGCGCCGGATGGCGCCGGACCCGGAGGCCCACCGGCGCTACGGGCCCCTGTTCGGCGTCTACCGCTCCCTCTACCCGGCCCTCGCCCCCTCGTTCGCGGAGCTGGCCGCGATCAGCGGGGCTGGACCGGCGGGCCCGGGCGCCTGACCCTCGCCCGGGCCGGGACGAGCGTCCGGCCGGGCTGCGGTGAGCCCCCGGACCGGACCATGGTAGATTTGGGCGGCCTTCGGGGCAGGGTGTGATTCCCGACCGGTGGTAGGGTCCCGCGCAGGCGGGACGAGCCCACGAGCGGCCCGGCCGACGATCCGATCGGTCGACCGGGTGCCAGCAGATCCGACAGCGACGCGGAGCGTCGCTGAACGGAGCCGACGGTACAGTCCGGATGGAAGAAGGCGACGGCGGCCCGTCCCTACCGGGGGACGTCCGGTCGCCGGCGGCCCTCGCCCCGGAGCACTGTGGCAGAGCGACGGAGCACGGGATGTCGGCAGCGGTCCAGGGGACGAGGGGGGCGGGCTCGAGCGCCCACCCGGGCGCGGCCGGGGGGCGGCCCGGCGCCGGGGCCGGGATCCGGATCACCGACCTCCACCTGGCCTTCCGCGGGCCAACCACAACCCTGGACGTGCTCGACGGAGTGAGCTTCGAGGTCGCGCCCCGCGAGGTCCTGGCCCTGATCGGCCCGAACGGCTCGGGCAAGAGCACGCTCCTGCGGGTTGCGGCCGGCCTCCTGCGCCCGGACCGGGGCCAGGTGACGATCGATGGCCAGCCGGTCGACGGCCCGGACTCGCGCCTGGCCCTGGTCTTCCAGGAGCCACGCCTCCTTCCCTGGCGGAGCGCCGAGGAGAACGTCCGGTTCCCGATGGAGCTCGCCGGCTGGCCGCCCGCCCGCCAGGCCGCCCGGGCCGCGGAGCTGCTCGGGATGGTCGGCCTGCGCGACTTCGCGGCGACCCGACCGGCGCACCTCTCGGGCGGCATGCGCCAGCGACTGGCGATCGCCCGCGCCCTGGCTCTCGAGCCGTCGGTCCTGCTCCTCGACGAGCCGTTCAGCGCCCTCGACGCGCTCACCCGCGAGCGCTTCAACGTCGAGCTGCTCCGGCTCTGGGAGCGGACCGGCACGACGATCGTCCTGGTCACCCACAGCATCACCGAGGCGGTCTTCGTCGCCGACCGGGTCGCGGTCCTCTCGCCCCGGCCGGGACACGTCGTGGGCATCGTGCCGGTCGAGCTGCCCCGGCCGCGCTCGCCCGCCCAGCTCGACTCCGCGATCGTCTCGCGCGCGGCGGCCGCCATCCGCGCCCAGCTGGTCGACACGACCGACGACCAGATCACGCTGCGCGAGGCGATGGCTCCGTCCGGGCCGGGCAGCGGAGCCGCCTGGATCCGCGAGACGGCGGCCGAGGCGGGGACCGCGGCGTGGTTCGATCCGTTCGGCCACGAGGCCGACTGAACGATGCCCCCCACGATCCAGGTCCCCCGCGGCGCGGAGCTCGGGCATCGGTTCGCCCACGCCTGGCTGCCGGTCGTTCTCAGTCTGGCTGGGTTCATCGGCGTCTGGCAGGCGATCGTCTTCGTGGGCCGCTACCCGCCGTTCATCCTGCCCGGTCCGGCGACCGTCGTCGTCCGCTTCGTGCGCGCTTGGGCCGACGGGACGATTGCCCCCCACCTCGCCACGACCCTGCTCGAGATCCTGCTCGGCTTCGTGGTCGGGGGGGTCGTGGCCCTCCTGGTTGGGCTCGTGCTCGCCCGCTCGCGGCTTGCCGAGCGGCTCCTCTCGCCCTACCTCGTGGCGGCCCAGGCGACCCCGGTTCTCGCCCTCGCCCCGCTGATCGCGCTCTGGTTCGGCTCGGGACTGCTGAGCAAGGTGATCATCGCCTCGCTGATCGTCTTCTTCCCGGTCGCCGTGGCGACGATGGTCGGGGTCCGCTCGGTCGACGCCCGCCTGGTCGAGATGGCGCGCAGCTTCCGGGCGACGCGCTGGCAGCTGATCTCGAAGCTCGAGGTTCCCGCCGCCCTGCCCGCGATCCTGGGCGGGATGCGGGTCGGGGTAACACTCGCGGTGATCGGGGCGATCGTGGGCGAGTGGGCCGGGGGGGAGCGCGGCCTCGGCGTCCTGATCAACCTTGCCCGGGGGAGCCTGTTCGACATCCCGCTGATGTTCGCCACGCTGTTGACGATCGCCCTGCTCGGGATCGCCCTCTACGTCGTCATCGTGCTCATCGAGCGCCGCCTCGTGGGCGTCCGGTGAGTCGGCACCTGTCACGCAAGGAGGATCGTGTGCGCTCGTCCCGGCTTCCCCGTTCCGGCGTCCTTCCCGGCGTCCGACCCCGGGTGATCGTCGTCATCCTGACCATGGCCGGCCTCCTTGCCGCCTGCACCTCGGGCGCGAGCGCACCGCCGGCGTCTTCGGACCTGAACGTCGGGCCCACGATCGTCCCGTCCGGGCCGCCGGTCGCCACCCCCTCGGCCGAGCCGGTGAAGCTGGTCGTCGGGCTCGGCTACATCCCGAGCGTCCAGTTCGCCCAGTTCTATCTCGCCGACCGGGCCGGCTACTACCGCGAGGCCGGGCTCGAGGTCGAGCTCCAGAACAAGATCGATCCGGACCTCGTGACGCTCCTCGGCCAGGGCGCGATCGACATCGGCAGCGCCGATGGCACGAGCGTCATCCCGGCCGTCAGCCAGGGCATCCCGATCGTCTACGCGGCCACGATCTACGGCACAAACCCCTCGATCGTCTTTGCCCGGGCTTCGTCCGGGATCCGGACCGCGGCCGACCTGAAGGGCCGCAAGGTGGGCATCCCGGGCAAGTACGGTTCGTCCTGGATCATGCTCCAGGCACTTCTGGCCTCGGTCGGGCTGACCCCGGACGACGTCGAGCTCGTCCTCTATCCCGATTTCGGCCAGGGCGTGGCGGTCCGAGAAGGTGCGGTCGACGCCGCGACCGGGTTCGCCAACAACGAGCCGGTCCAGCTCGAGCTGAGCGGCGAGCGGGCGGTCGTGCTCCACGTCGACGAGGCGACACCGCTCCCCGGGCCGGGGCTCGTGACCGGACGGCAGACCCTGGCCACGAAGGGCGACGCGCTCCGGGCCTTCGTCGCCGCGACGCTCCGGGCGATGGCCGAGATCGCGGCCGACCCCCAGCGCGGCCTGGACGCGTCGGTCGCGGCCGTCCCCGACCTCGGCCAGGACCCGGCCAAGCAGCTGGCGATCCTGAAGGCGACGATCGAGACCTGGAAGAACGCCCGGACGGGAGCCCCGTTCGGCGCGATCGACCGGGCCGGGTGGCAGGCCTCGCTCGAGTTCATGACCTCGCTCGGCCTGGTGCCCAACCCGGTCACGGTCGACCAGCTCGTGACCGAGGAGCTGCTGCCGAAGTAGACCAGCAGGCCCCGGCCGGGCGGGCGGCCGGGCCCCGGTACCGGCCGGGCCGCGGGATGGCAGAATCGTGGTGGGCCGTTAGCTCAGTGGTAGAGCAGGGGACTTTTAATCCTCCGGTCGTGGGTTCGATCCCCACACGGCTCACCAGGACCGGTCGTCGCATCGTCGTGGCAAGGAGGATCGTCGGTCATGGCCTTGGAGCCGGCGGCTGAGATCGTGCTCGTCGGGGGAATCGTCCACACCGTCGACCCGCACCGGCCCCGCGCCGAGGCGGTCGCCATCCGGGAGGGGCGGATTGCGGCGGTCGGGACGAGCCGCGAGATCCGGGCCTTGGTCGGTCCCCGGACGCGGCTGATCGAGCTCCGCGGCCGGACCGTCCTGCCCGGGTTCCAGGACTGCCACCTCCACCCGACTCACTACGGCACGTACCGCCAGCAGGTCTACCTCCACGACAAGGGCGGCCGGGCCGCCTATCTCGAGGCCATCGCCGAGTACGCGGCGGCGCATCCGGAGGCGAGCTGGATCCTCGGCGCCGGCTGGTACATGGACCAGTTCCCTGGCGGCACGCCGCGGCGCGACGACCTCGACCGGATCGTGCCCGACCGGCCGGTCTACCTCGTCAATCGCGACGTCCACGGCGCGTGGGTGAATTCCCGGGCGCTCGAGCTGGCCGGGATCACCGCCGCGACGCCGGACCCGCCCGGAGGCCGGATCGAACGCGACCCCGACGGCACGCCGAGCGGCACGCTCCACGAGTGGGCCCGCTTCCTGGTCGAACGGCTGATCCCGCCGATCACGCCCGACATCCTCGAGGGCGCGATCCGGATCGCCCAGGACCACCTCCACAGCCTCGGCATCACGGCCTGGCAGGACGCCTGGGTCGAACCCGACGACGAGGCCGCCTACCGGGCCCTGGCGGCCCGCGGTGAGCTGACGGGACGCGTCCGGGGCGCGCTCTGGTGGCGTCCCGGCGGGGACGAGTCGCAGGTCGACGAGCTGCTGGCGCGCCGGGCGGCCGGCCCGGTCGGCCGGTTCGACCCGGGCACGGTCAAGATCATGGTCGACGGCGTGCTCGAGAACTACACCGGGAGCCTCCTCGAGCCATACCTCGACCGGGACGGTCGTCCGACCGACAACCGGGGGACGAGCTTCAACGACCCCACGGTGCTCCGCCGGGCGGTCACCCGGCTCGACGCGGTCGGGGTTCAGGTCCACTTCCACGCCATCGGTGATCGGGCCTGCCGGGAGGCCCTCGACGCGGTCGAGGCGGCCCGGGTGGCGAATGGGCCCGAGGACGGCCGGCGCCGCCACCACATCGCCCACCTGCAGCTCATCCACCCGAGCGACCTGCCCCGCTTCGCGGCCCTCGGAGTGACCGCGTCGATGCAGCCGCTGTGGGCTTGCTACGACAGCCAGATGACCGAGCTGACGATCCCGTTCCTGGGATCCGAGCGCACCCGCTGGCAGTACCCGTACCGGAGCCTGCTCGACGCCGGGGCACGCCTGGCGGGCGGCAGTGACCTGCCGGTCAGCACGGCCAATGTGTTCGAGGAGATCGAGGTTGCCGTGAACCGGGTGGCGCCCTGGGATCGCGCCGCGGCGCCGTTCCTGCCCGACCAGCGCCTGACCCTTGACCAGGCGATCGCGGCGTTCACGATCGGCTCCGCCTGGGTCAACCATCTCGACGACCGGACCGGCACGATCACCCCGGGCAAGCTGGCCGACCTCGTCGTCGTCGACCGTGATCTCTTCGATCGTGGCGCCGGGCCGATCGGCGATGCCCGGGCGGTCCTCACCCTGGTCGAGGGAGAGGTCGTGTTCGAGGATCCGGCTTTCGGCGCCTGACCCCGTGCCGCCCGGGGGCCGGATCGGCCGGGGCACCCGTCCGGGCCGGGCCGCCCTCAGCGCGTCGGCGCCGGCGGCTCGACCGGCCCACCCGGCAGCTCGACCGGCTCACCCGGCACGATCAGTGACGGGTCGCTGATCTGCGGGTTCAGGCGCAGGATCATGTCGAGCGGGACCTTGAAGAAGCGCCCGATCCGCGCAAGGGTGTCGCCCCGCTTGACGATGTAGCGGTAGCAGCCGGTCCGGTCCGGGCAGGGCTCGAGCAGCGCCAGGCGGTCGGGTGGGTATGACCCGCTGCTCGGGCCCGGGCTCGCGGCCGGGGACGGCCCGATCGATGCCCCGCCCGAGCCGGGGGTTGCGGGGGTGGGGGTCGGGCCGCCGGCCTGGCCGGGCGCCGGCGCGACGGTCGCGCCGCTGCCGGCATCCACCGGCGCCGGAGCACCGGGTGACCCGGCCGTGCCCCGGGGCGTGGCGGTGGCGGACAGGACGCCCCCGCTCTGGCCGCTGAGGGCCGCCGGCAGCGCCTGGAGGCCGAGCAGGGCCACGGCCGCCACGAACAGGATGATCGAGGCATCGCGGAGGAGGAGCCGTCGCGGGTCGGACCGGCCAGCCACGACGGCCGGCGGCTCGGCCTGGTGCAGGCCGGTTGACGGGCGGAGGTCGCCAACCACGACGAGTCGGCTCGGTCGGGTGACCAGGGGGCCCCGGGCCGGCTGGGGTGGTGAGGGGGCCGTGGGCAACGGCGCTGGGGACCGTCTCCTCCCGGAGCGTGTCCGGCTCGAAGGGCGGAGTCGGCTCAGGGCGACCGCCAAGGCAGCAACGACCAGGCCGATGGCGAGGACGGTGGCAGGTTCCACGGCTGGTTCGATCCTACCACCCCGATCTGGCCCGGACCGACCCGATCCGAACCGAATCTCAGCGTCGAACCGCCCCTGCCGCCTCGTCCGACGGCAGGGGCGGCGACCCCCGGTCGAGCTATGAGCTGACCGGCGCCTTCACGACGCACCGGATCAGGAACGCCGTGTACGTGCCGTTGTCGTTCGTGCCGAAGACCATCACCCGGTCGCCGACCTCGAGGTCGCCGAGCGCGGCCGGCCGGCGCTTCTCACGGACGCGGGTGTCCGGAGTCAGGGCAAATGTGGCGCTGACCCCGTCACGTCCCTTGACCGTGATCGAGGTCTCGCTCAGGGCGGTGATCTCGCCCCGCTCGTAGTGAACCAGCACGGTCGAGCCGTCGCGCTTGACGACCGTCAGGTCGGCCCGGACGACACCACGGAGCAGGCCCGCTCGCTCGAGCCCCGGTCGGCCCGGCACGAGCGGGCCGGCGCCGGCCGGCGGCGGGGTGGTCGGTTCGACGGCCGAGACGGCCGGAACCGCCACGATCGCGGCCAGGGTCAGGGCGAGCAGGCTCGCCGCCGCCCGCCGTCGCCCGATTCGTCGGATCTGTTCGAACATGCCGTGCACTCCTGTCCTCGGGGCCGGTTCGGCCGACCGCATCCGCGCGGTGCTCGGGTGGCCCCGTTCGCAGCCAGGATGGCCCCCGTCCGGGACCCTTGCGACCGTGGCGCGGTAACGTTCGGTAAGGCGCCGGTAAGCCGTCGGTCCCATGACTCCCGTACCAGCGCCACCGGCCACGGAGCCGACTAGACTCCCGCTGCCTGAACTCTCGCAGGGGTGTAGCCTTGGACCGCGACGCGATCCTGATCATCCTCGTCATTGCTGTCGTCGCGAACATCGTCGTCATCGGACTCACGTTCCTCAGCCTTCGTGGCCGTCGCGCCGCAGGGCGCGCCGGTCGCTCGTCTGCCCCGCCGGGGGGTGGCATCCTGGCCGCCGCTGGGCCCGCTTCCGATCAGGCCCGCCCCGAGCCGTCGCCGAGCGCGTTCCCCGGACCCGAGGTGGCGCCCATGACCGATCGAGCTGCACCCGAGACCGCGCCCCCGTCACCCCGCTGGACGCTGCCGCCGCACGAGGACCCGCGCGCGGAGGCCACGATCCAGGCCCTCGTTCATGGGCCGGGGGCACCCGAGCTCGAAGCCGATGCCGGGCTCGACGCCCTCGTCGATCCTGTCACCGGCCTCGGGGCGAGGCTCGCCTGGGACGAGGCGTTCCGCAACGAGGAGCGCCGTCAGGCTCGCTACCACCGGGCCACGACCGTCCTGGTGGCCGAGCTCGACGGCCTCGATGCCCTCGCCGAGCGGCTCGGCCAGGCTGCCGCCGACCGATTGATCCCGCCCGTCGGGGATGCCCTGCGCCGGAACGCGCGGGGCGCCGACATCGTCACCCGGGTCGGTCACGCCCGCTTCCACGCTCTCCTGCCCGAGACCGACGAGATCGGTGCGATCAACTACGTCGACCGCGTTCGGACGGCCTGCGACATGTGGCTCGAGGCCGGCGCGGTGGCGGTCCGCCTGGCGATCGGATGGGCCAGCCCGGGAGCCGGAGCGACGCTCGCCGATGCCCTCCGCCTGGCCGAGGAGCGGATGAACGCCGGTCGCCGATCCGGCGCGCTGGCCCGGCCGGTTGTCGATCAGCGTGCGGTCCGCCCGGCGAACGGCGCGTCGGGGGCTCCGGAGCGTCCGGCTCCGGCGGCCGGCGGCCCGGCGGAGCCGCACTCCTAGCGTCGCCTGGCGCCGGCCGTTCCCGGGTCGCGGAGCGCCGGTGGCCCGATCACGAGCGGTCGGTGGTCTGCTCGTCCTCCGGGCCGGCCGCCGGTGGACCGGTCCGGCCCACTCCAGGTCCAGGCGCAGCTGGCGGAGGCGTCTCGCCGGTCTCGGCGGGTGGGGGGAGGCCGCGCGTCGCCGGTCGGCTGACGATCGGCGACGAGACCCGCTCGGAGCGACCGAAGAGGCGCCGCAGGCCGGCCCGGGCGGTGACGAAGGGGGCGATGTAGGCGACGACGAGGATCGGGAGCAGGAAGCGCGCCGGGGCCCGCAGTTCGGCCACGATCAGGGCCAGGGCCACGAGCCCGACGTAGTAGAGCGCCAGGGCCCGGGGCGACCAGCCGGCCAGGTACAGGCGGCGGGTCGGGATGAGCGCGAGGAGGCCGATCGCGCCGAGCAGGAGCAGGAAGGTGAGCGAGACCACCGGTCGATGATACGGCCGGTTGCCCTTGCCGGGCGCCCCGTTGCTCCGGCAGCTCCGGCACGGCCGTGGGCAGCCAGGCCGACCGGCCGAGGGCGCGGATTTGACGCTGGGTGACGATGGCACCTATCATGAACAGTCGCGGGGTGGAGCAGCGGCAGCTCGTCGGGCTCATAACCCGAAGGTCGGCGGTTCGAATCCGCCCCCCGCAACCAGATCGACCTCGACAACGGCACCGAACCCCGGTGCCGTTGCTGATTCCCGGGCCCCATCGCGGCCGGCCCCAGCGTCGCCGGCCTCCCTGGCTCGCCCTACTCCCAGCGGAACGTGCGAGCCGCGATCGCCGAGGCCCCGAGCCCCCAGGCAGCGAGGAGGGCGAGCGTCCCGCCCGCCTCGCCCGGCTGGCCGCCGAGGCCGATCCTGAGCGTGTCGGAGAGCGCGCTGGCGGGCAGGATCCGGGCCAGCGCCTCGAGTGCCGGCGGCAGGTGATCGAGGGGCAGGATGATCCCGCCCAGGAGCAGGAGGGCAAGGAAGAGGGCATTCGCGCCGGCAAGCGTTGCCTCCGCCCGGAGCGCGCCGGCCATCGCCAGGCCGATCCCCGCGAAGGCGAGCGTGCCCAGCAGGATCGCCGCCAGGGCGAGGGCGAGGTTCGCACCGGGCCCGGGCGTCCAGCCGAAGCCGAGCACGGCGATCGCCACGAGCAGGATCACCTGGAGCGCCTCGACAACCAGGACGGCGAGCATCTTGGCCGCGATCAGGCCCGCCCGGGGCAGGGGCGAGCCGCCAAGTCGCTTCAGGACGCCGTAGGAGCGCTCGTAGGCCGTCGCGATCCCGAGGTTGACCAGGCTGGTCGAGATCACCGCCAGGGCGAGGACGCCGGGCAGGAGGAAGTCGACCGGCCGATCGGTGCCCGCGCTGAGAACCGGCACCGAGGCGAAGAAGGCGAGCGTGACCACCGGGATGACCAGGGTCACGAGCAGGTTCTCGCCGCGCCGGGAGGTGAGCCGCAGCTCCATCCCCGTCTGGGCCAGCGTGGCCCGCCAGGCCGGGGCGGCCCGGGACGAACGGCTCGCCGGGCGGGGTGACGCGCTCACGCGACGACCTCCCGCTCGCCGGCAAGGTCGACCCGCCGGTCGGTCTCGCCGGCCTCGCCTGTCTCGCCGGTCAGCTCGAGGTAGCGCTCCTCGAGCGTGCCGCCCTCGGTCCGGACCTCGACCAGGAGCCGATCATGGGCGGCGCACCAGTCGGCCAGGCGGGCGATCGTGGCCGGCGAGGGCGCCAGGCCGCCGATCCGGTACGCGCCGGGGCGTTCGCCGTCGAGGATCGTCACCCCGGACCGGAGACCGCCGGCGCCCGCCGCGTCCGTGGCGCCACCAGCCCCGGCCGCCAGCGCGGCGGTGAGGCTGGCGCGCTCCCGGTCCCCGAGCGGTGCGGCCACCCGAAAGCGGACCGCCGGCAGCCCGCCGGCGGTCAGCTCGGCCGGTGAACCGAGGGCGACCAGCCGCCCCCGATCGATGATCGCGATCCGATCGGCCAGGCGCTCGACGTCGGCCAGCTCGTGGGTCGTCAGGAGGATGGTCGTCCCATCGGCCCGCAAATCGGCGATCAGCGACCTCGTGGCCGCCTTGGCGGCCGGGTCCATCCCCGCCGTCGGTTCGTCGAGGATGACCAGCTCGGGTCGCCCGACGAGGGCGAGGGCGAGGCCGAGGCGCTGCTTCTGGCCGCCTGAGAGGACCTTGAACCGGGTGCCGGCCGCGTCGGCCAGTCCGACCAGCGAGAGCAGCTCGTCCGGGTCGCGGGGGTCCTGATAGAAGCGGGCAAAGAGGGCCAGGACCTCGCGCGGCCGTGCCTGGGGATAGATCCCGCCGCCGCCCTGGAGCATCAGCCCGATCCGGGCCCGGAGCGCGGCGGCATCGCGGCCCGGGTCGAGCCCGAGGACGCGCACCGCGCCCTCGTCGGCGCGCCGGTAGCCCTCGAGGATCTCGACCGTCGTGGTCTTGCCCGCGCCGTTCGGCCCGAGAAGGGCGAACAGCTCGCCGGGGGAGATCTCGAGCGTGAGCCGGTCGACCACCGGGCGGCCGTCGTAGCGCTTGACCAGGCCGCGGACCGAGACCGCGGCCGCGCCGGGTTGGGTGGTCACTTGAGGATCGTGGCCAGGAGCCGCTCGAGCTCGGCCTGATCGCGCACCTCGCCGATCTGGCGCGCCCGGACGACCCCGGTTCGGTCGATGAAGTAGGTCTGGGGCGGGGCGACGACCTTCCAGGTTGTGGCCGCGGCGCCGTCCGGGTCGGTGACCGTGGGCCAGTCCGCCCCCTGCGAGGCAACGAACGCCGTCGCCGTGGCCGGTTCGTCCTTGAACAGGACGCCGACGATCGCCAGGCCGTCGGCCTCGTGCGTGGCGAGCGCCTGCTCGAGGAGGGGGAACTCGTCCTTGCACGGCCCGCACCACGAGGCCCAGAAGTTCAGCACGACCGGGCGGCCGCGATAGTCGGCGAGGCTGAGTGGGGAGCCGTCGAGGGTGCTCCCGGCGAGGGCCGGAGCGGGCTCGCCGACTCGAACCGTGGCGACCTCGCTGGCCGCGGGCGGCTGGGCGATCCGGGCCGCGAGCTGGACGGCAGCCGTCGTGGCGACCGCGAGACCGAGAGCGAGCAGGATGAGGCGGCGTGAACGAGGCGTCGGGACGACCTTCGGCTACTGTGCGGTCAGGGTGCCGGTCATGTTCGGATGGACGGTGCAGGCGAAGCCGTACGTGCCCGCCTCGAGCGCAGGCACCTGGTAGACGCGGGTCGCCACGCCGTTGAAGATCTCGCCCTTCCAGACCTCGGGCCCGGTCGGCGAGTCGCGATGGATCGCGACGTTGTGGGGTATCCCAGGGTCCTGGTTGACGAACGCGATCGTGAACGGCTTGCCGGCCGGGACGGTGATCTGGCCGAGGTCGTAGGCGATGTTGCGGGCGACGATCGTCACGTCGGCCGCCGGGAGCGGCGATTCCCCAGGCGGTGAACTCGCCGGCGGGGACGACCCGCCGGGAGCGGGCGAGCCACCTGCCGCCGGTGAGCCGGTTGGGCCTCCCGTGCCACTCTCGCCGCTCGTCGGCGGGATGACCCCGACCGTGAGCGAGACAGCGACGACGAGCAGGACGACGAATGTGACGAGCGTGCCCATCGGGTAGCGGGGTGCCGGCTGGGCA
>JAKAHU010000308.1 GCA_021825385.1 Chloroflexota bacterium
GAGGCGAGTGTGACCTGCCACGCCTTTGGGACGATCGCCCCCGCCCGGTTCGAGCGACGTCTCTCCGTGCGGGGCGACGAGCCGGTTCTGCGCGCCCACTATCGGATCGTGAACCTCGACGTCCGTCCGCTGCCGTTCCTGTGGGGCATCCACCCGTGCTTTGCGGTCAGCCCGGGCCATCGGATCGACCACCCCGCCTCGACGATGCTGATTGGCGTTTCCTCGGACCCGTCGATCGGTGTCGTTGGGCAGACCTACCGTTGGCCGGAACTGCCGGACCCGACCGCTCCCGGCGGTCGGCGCGATCCGCGCCTGGTTCGCGACCGGACCGAGGCGGTGTTCGGCGGGCATTGGGCGACCGATCTGTCCGACGGCTGGCTGGCGCTGACCGACGCGACGACCCGACGCGGGGTGGCGATCGCCTTTCCGCGGCAGGTCTTTCCGCACGCCTGGCTGTGGCAGGTGTACGGCGGCTGGCGTGGCCACCACCACGTCGCCCTCGAACCGTGGACCGGCTACCCGATGCAACTCGAGGAAGCTGCCGCGGCCGGCCGCGCTCGCAGCCTCGCGCCCGGTGAGGCGCTCGAGGCCGAGGTGGCGTTCATCCTGTTCGAGGGGTTGGAGGGGGTCACGGCCGTCGAGCGCAGCGCCGAGGGGTTCCGGGTTCGCTGAGGGCCTCGGGCTGCTCGTCGCATCGGCCGCCCTCGACGATGGTTGGACCCTCTACCCCGCGACGGCTTGCCGCGCTCCCGCTCGTCGGGGCGACTCCGCGCCGGTTCTCCTCTTCCGCCTCGCCCCACCGGCTCATCCCCCACGGTCCGGCGCCGTTCCGCACCTGCGGACTGCCATGCGGACGCCGGAGCGCCGGTCCAGGCCAGCGACCGTCAGGCGGTGTCGGGTGACCGTTTGGGGTCTCGAGATCGCTCGCCTGGTGGCCGGTAGCGCTCCGGTGGCCGGTGTTCGTGCCCAGTCCGGGCACGAACAGCGCAGCCCTGCCGTCGCCGGACGGCGGACCGTCCGCTTACCGATCCGGGGGTGGGGGTTTGCGGAAACAACGTGGAGGCGGGAGGAGTGGGGGCCGGACGCCCAAGGAGTGGGGTCGGGGCCCCATCTGGATAACCCGCCCCGCTCTTGCCAGGCGGCCGCGCCCCGCCGCGATGCTGAACGGGCTGCCGCGGCGCAATGGCGACCCGGGCCGACCGCAGTTACGCGGCGCCCGTCGTGAGCGGCGTCAGCCGAGCGTATGCCGCGACCGCCGCGACCGCCGCGACCGCCGCGACCGCCGCGACCGCGCTGACGAATGCGCCCAGCGTGACGCTGACGACGAAGAGCGCGTCCATTCGGGTCGCGACCTCGATGACCGTCTGGGCGAGCGCGAGCGCACGTTGTGCAAGGAAGAGCGGAAGCCCGAGAGCGAGCAGACCCCAGAACGCTCGTGGCGGCGTGTGCTCGAGCCAGGCGCTGACCGGCACCCAGGTCGCGATGGCCGCCGCGAGCGGGACGGTCATGAGGAGCAGGGCCGCGCCGAGTTCGATCGTGCCGACCGGCGGCGAGGCGGCGGCGACGATCCAGGTCGGGGCGATGCCGAGCGCGAGGTAGGTCGAGGCGATCGCGGCGAGCAGACCCAACCGCAGCGGTCGGCCGTTTCGCAGGCGGACGAGCCCGAGGCCGACGAGCAGGTTTCCGACCGGCCCCAACCACGGCCAGGCAGCATCCAGGCCGGTCTCGGCCCACGGTTCCAAGGTCAGGCCGGGCGGCCGGAGCACGATGACGGCGCGGGCAAGCTCGGCGATTGCCCCGAGCGCCAGGCCGGCCAGCAGCAGCCGGTGGGTCCGGTGAGCGCGGGGGGCGCGGAAGAGCAGGGCGGCGGGCAGCAGGACGATCATTACCCGCGTGATCCCGGAGAGGATCGCCGGCGGGATGGCCTCGGCCGGGACCGCAAGCCCCAGACGCAGGTGCTGCGCGGCCACGAGCGCCGCACCGGCGACAAACAGCCAGCCGAGCGGTGGCAGGCCGAGCCGTCCAAGGTCGATCGACCTCCACGATCCCACCGCCGCCGAGGAGACGTCGCGGTCGTCCATCGCGGATCGGTCGGCCAGGCCTCGCGTCATGCGCGAACGCCCCGGGTCATGGCGGGAAGCTTCGGCCCGGCGTGCCCCGGCGTCAAGCGGCGGCCGGCGTTCGTGTGGACGGCCAGTGAATCTGTCACCCGCTAAGCGGCCAGTGAGTTTGTCACCCTCGATCGCATGGAAACGAGGGAGACGATCACCTTGGACGCCCGAGCGCAGCATCGCCTGTTCGTCCTCAACCATGTCCTGACCGGAGGACTCACGGCCGAGGAGGCGGCCCGGGTACTCAAACTGTCGGTGCGCCAGATCCGCCGCCAGCTCAAACGGTATCGTGCCGACGGCTCGGTCGGCCTGGTCCACGGCAACCGTGACCGGACCCCGGCCCACCGCATCCCGGATGTGATCCGCGACCGCGTCGTCGAGCTCGCCACAACGACCTATGCCGGGGTCAACCAGACCCACCTGGCCGAGCTGCTCGCCGAGCGCGAGAAACTCGTCATCGCCGAGCGGACCCTCCGCCGGATCCTCGCCGAGGCCGCCGTCCATCCGACCCGGACCCGCCGTCCCCCACGCCATCGGAGTCGCCGGGAGCGGATGCCGCGTGAAGGCCAGCTGCTCCAGGTCGACGGCAGCAAGCATCGCTGGTTCGGCCCCGACCTGCCGTTCGCCACGCTGGTGGCCGGGATCGACGATGCGAGCGGGATCGTGACCGGGGCCACGTTCCGGGCCCAGGAGGATGCCGCCGGCTACTTTCTGATATTCGCCCGGACGGCCGAGCGCCACGGTCTGCCGGGCGCCGTCTACTCCGACCGCCACGGGATCTTCATCGTCGAGAAGAACCGAGCGCCGACGCTCGCCGAGCAGCTCACCGGCAAGCGCAGCCTGACCCAGGTCGGGCGCGCCCTCGACGAGGTGGCCATCGGCTGGATCGGCGCCCACTCGGCGGAGGCTAAGGGCCGGGTCGAGCGGCTGTGGGGCACGCTCCAGGACCGGCTCGTGTCGGAGCTGCGCCTCGAGGGGATCACCACGATCGGGGACGCCAACCTCTTCCTGCCGGTCTTCCTCGATCGCTACAACGCTCGGTTCGCCGTCCCGGCCGGCGACCCCGAGCCGGCCTGGCGACCGCTGCCCGACGGTCTCAGCTCCGAGGCGGTCTTCTGCTTCCACTATCCCCGCCGGGTCGGTCGGGACAGCACGGTCAGCTGGTCGGGCGGCGACCTCGCCCTGCCGCGCCGGAGCGATGGCCGGAGCTGGGCCGGGCGCTCGGTCGTCATTCAGGAGCGCCTCGATGGCAGCCTGTGGGTCAGTCACGACGGCCTGTGCGTCCCGGTCGAGCCAGCCCCGGCCAGCCCCGGCCAACTCCGGGCCCGGCGGCTGTCACGGCTCGCGGAAGGTACGCCTGATCTCGACCTCGGTCTGCTCGCGCCTGCTCGCCCGCCGGCTCCACCGGCCGAGCGGAGGGCTTCGGGGCCGGCCGCCAACCACCCCTGGCGGAGGCGCTACTCTGAGCCTGGCCGGTGAC
>JAKAHU010000051.1 GCA_021825385.1 Chloroflexota bacterium
CCCGTCTCGGCCGGGCGGGCCAGATCACGCTCGAGGGCGTGCTTCGCGTCGAGCATCGCCCGCTTGAACCCGGTTGCGTCGGCCAGCATCCGGAGGCGCTCGATCCCGGCCTCCGAGGCGGTCAGGACATCGAGGTCGCCGAACCCGAACACCCGCCCGACGAGCGACTGGCTCAGGACCGCGTCGTTGATCTTCTCGAGCGAGCTGTCGGTTGCCCGCCGATTGACCACCCCGTCGGTCACGATCACCCGGCGGGTCGTGACCACGAACTCGTGGTTGTGCCAGACGAGGTACGACCAGAGGATCCGGAGTGCACCGCCCGCCAGGAGGAGCAGGGTGACGATTCCAAGCGCGTCGCCCAGGGCTCCGGCCGGCAGGCTGCCCGCCAGCCGAAGCGTGCCGAGGGCGATCCCGAGCGTGATCCCGAGGATCCCCCAGCGGGCGGCGCTGACCAGGACGAACCAGTGCTGGCGCTCACGGCGGACGATCTGCTCGCCGGTCGCCAGGAGCGCATCGACGTAGGCCATTCGAGACTCCTCCTCCGGCCTAGGCCCGCGGATGTGCCCGGGCGTAGACCTCCTTGATCCGTTCGCCGGTCAGGTGGGTGTAGAGCTGCGTCGTGCTGATGCTCGCATGTCCAAGCAGCTCCTGGACGATCCGCAGGTCGGCGCCCCCCTCGAGCAGGTGAGTGGCAAACGAGTGGCGGAGGGTGTGCGGACTCACGACCACGCGCAGGCCGGCGGCCAGCGCCGCCCGGCGCACGGCGGCCCAGGCCTGCTGGCGCGCCTGGCGTCGCCCGCGCTCGGTCAGGAACAGCGGTCCACCCCGAGCCGGTGTCACGTGCGAGATTGCCAGCCAGGCTGGTCGCACCTCGGCCAGGTAGCGCTCCAGCCAGCCCAGGGCGATCTCGCCGACCGGGACGAGTCGCTCGCGGTCACCCTTGCCGATCACTCGCACGAATCCGCCCTCGATCGAGAGGTCCTCGCGGTCGAGGCGGAGCGCCTCGCTGATCCGGAGCCCCGCCGCGTACAGCAGCTCGACCAGGGCCCGGTCCCGAATCTGGTTCGGGGTGAGCGGTCCGTCACCGCCGCCGGCCGCCTCGAGCAGCCGCTCGACCTCCTCCACGCTCAGCGTCTCGGGCAGGAGCCGGGGCTGACGGGGCAGGTCGAGATGGCTGGCCACATCGACCCCGATCAGGCCCTCCCCGAAGGCGAAGCGGTAGAAGCCGCGGATCGCTGCGGCCCGGCGACGGAGGCTGGTCGGACGGAGGGGGGCAGCGGCGCGGGCACCCCGGGTGGCGGGCCTGGCGCCGGGCGGGGCGTCGCGCCGGGCGACTCCCCGGCGCGAGCGGATCTCCAGGTAGCGCTGGGCCGGCTCGGGCGAGCTGTCCCAGTTGCGCCCGGCCTCGGCCGCGAAATCGTTCAGGTCCCCGCGGTAGGCCGCAATCGTCGCCGGCGCGAGCCCCCGTTCCACGCGGAGGTAGGCGAGGTAATCCTCGATCGCCCGGCCCAGCCGGAGCCGGTCCGGGTCGCCGGCTCCCCCGCCGGGCTGGTCCGGGTGGACGACGGGAATCGCCGCCGGGCGGCTCATGCTCCGGCGGCGAGCTCGGCCCGCCGCGCTTCCGCCCGCTCCAGCAGCTCGCGGGCGCCGGCCACCGCGGCCCGCCCGCCGCCCGGTCCGGCGAGCATCTGGGCCAGCTCGAGGATCCGTTCATCGCGCTCCAGACGGCGGACCTCGGTGATCGTTCGCCCGCCGCGCTCGAGCTTCGCGATCTGGAAATGGGCATCGGCCCAGGCCGCGATCTGGGGCAGGTGGGTGACGCACAGGACCTGGTGGCGCCGGCCCAGCGCCCACAGGCTGCGGCCGATCGGTTCCGCGCTCCGGCCGCCGATTCCGGTGTCGATCTCGTCGAAGACGAGGGTCGGGGTCTCGTCCGCCGCGGCCAGGACGACCTCGATCGCGAGGGCAACCCGCGACAGTTCCCCGCCCGAGGCGATCCGCGCCAGCGGTCGAGCCGGCTCGCCGGGATTCGGGGCGATCCGATAGACGAGCTCGTCGATCCCTGCGGTATCGAACACGACCGCATCGCCGTCGATCTCGACCGCCGGCTCGTCACGCGCCGCGGTCCGCCGCCCGAGCGCGACCTCGAACACGCCCGGCGGAAAGCCGAGCTCCTCGAGGACCTCGCTCACCGCTCTGGTCAGCCGCCGGGCGGTCTCGGCCCGCCGGGCCGAGAGCCGCGCCCCGGCGGCCGCCACCTCGGCCAGCAGGAGAGCCGCCTGCGCCGCCCGCCGGGCGCGCTCTGCCTCCAGGTCGCGCAGCCGCTCCGCCTCGGCCCGGGCCCGTTCGCCGTGGGCGATCACGGCCGCCTCGTCGTCCCCGTAGCGGCGCTCGAGCGAATAGATCAGGGACAGCCGTTCCTCGAGCGCGGCCAGGGCGGCCGGATCATGGTCGAGATCGGCGACCAGGTCGCGGGCGACGGCCGCGACGTCCTCCACCTCGGCCTCGGCGGCGGCGAGCCGGTCGATCAGGGGCCCGAACCGAGGATCGACGCGGGCCAGCTCGCGCGCCGTGCGCAGGGCGACCGCGATCGCATCCCGGGCACCACCCGTTTCTCCCGTGAGCGCCTCGCGAAGCACGCTGCCGCCGCGGACGACCGTCTCGATGTGCTCGGCCGCCGCCAGGCGCGCGGCGATCTCGGCCGCCTCACCGGGACGCAACCGCGCCGCGGCGATCTCGGCCGCCTCGTGCTCATGAAGGGCGAGCCGGCGCTCGAGCTCGGATCGGTCGATCGCCAGCTCGGCCAGTGCGGCCCGGTTCGCCCGCCAGCGGGCCACAGCCTCGGCCATCACCGCCCGCTCGGCCCCGTGGCCCCCGTATCGATCGAGCAGGTCGCGCTGCCGGCGCTCGTCGAGCAGACGCTGCTGGTCGTGCTGGCCGTGGAGCTCCACGAGCGGACCGGCAATCTCGGCCAGGCGGGCGGCGGTCACCGTCTCGTCGTCGATCCGTGCCGTGGAGCGGCCGGAGGCGCTCACCTCGCGGACGCAGATGAGCGGCTCGGGGGCGCGCTCGAAGAGCGCCTCGACCCGCGCGACCTCCGCTCCGTGCCGGACGAGCCCGGTGTCGGCCCGGGCCCCGAGGGCCAGCCCGAGCGCATCGATCAGCAGGCTCTTGCCCGCCCCGGTCTCGCCGGTCAGGACGTTCAGGCCGGGCACGAAGCCAAGACGCAGGCGCTCGATCAGGGCGAGGTCGACGACCGCGAGCTCGAGCAGTCGCCCGGGACGCGCTTCGTTCACGACGGCAGCAGCTCGACCTTCTGGCGCAGGAGGTCCCAGAATGGGGCCCGGCCGTGAAGCTCGACCAGGCGGATCATCCGATCGAACGCCTGGACCGTCACGACGTCGCCCACTCGAAGCGGGCGATCCTCCCGGCCATCGATGCTGACGAGCGCCTCATGAGCGGCGACGACCCGGCAGCGGACGGTGTGGCGCGGGCTGACGACGACCGACCGGATCGCGCTCAGGTAGCCTGCGATCGGAGTCACGATCAGGTTGCGGCTGGTCGGATCGACGATCGGTCCGCCGGCCGAGAACGAATACCCGGTCGAGCCGGTTGGGCTGGCCACGATCAGCCCGTCGGCGATGAACGTCGCCAGGTGCGAGGGCCCGATCGCGACATCGAGGTGGCAGACCCGGGCCAGCGAGCCACGAGCGACGACCACGTCGTTGAGGGCGACGAAGCTCTCCCCCACCCCCTCGTGCCCGCCGGGCAGGACCGTCCCGCGCAGGGCCATCCGCTCCTCGATCTGGTACTCGCCGGCAACGACCTGACCGAGCACGACCTCGAGCTCGTGGGCCTCCACTCTCGAGAGGAACCCCACCTTGCCCAGGTTGATCCCAAGGATCGGCACGTCGACCTCGGCGACGGCTCGGGTGGCACGCAGGAAGGTCCCGTCGCCGCCGAGGACGACGAGCAGGTCCGTGCCGGGCAGGGCCGCCACGAGCTCCTCGAAGGCTCCGGCCTCGGCCGACCAGTGGTCGAGGCCGCGCACCCGGCACCAGCCATCGGCGCGGTCGCGAGCCTCGAGGGCGGCCTCGTTGGTCGGGTTGTAGGCAAAGCCAACCCGGCGCACGCTCACCGCGCCCCCCCGGCGGCGACGACCGCCCGGAAGCGGGCGCGCAGGGCCGCCTCGTCTTCGTCCGGGCCGGCCGAGGCGGGCGTCCCTCGGTCGCGGTCCGGGCCGGCGGGACCAAGGGCGAGGTGGAGGAAGAACTCGCGATTGCCCTCCGGACCGAGGAGCGGCGAGGCGACGACGTCGCGAACCGCCAGCCCGAGCTCCTTCGCTCGTGCCGCCACCCGCTCGAGGACCTCGAGGTGAACCGCCGGGTCGCGCACGACGCCACCCGGGGCAGCCCTCCGGCCGGCCTCGAACTGGGGCTTGACCAGGGCCACGATCGGACCGCCCGGCGGGCCAAACGCGCTTCGGATCGGGCCGAGCACGAGACCGAGCGAGATGAACGAGACGTCGACGACGGCCAACGAGACGGCCTCCGGCAGCGTCCCGGGCCCGAGCGTCCGGGCATTCGTGCGTTCGAGCGACACGACTCGAGGATCGCGCCGGAGCGATTCGGCCAGTTGCCCTCGGCCCACGTCGAGAGCATAGACACGCCTCGCGCCGCGCTGCAACAGGACGTCGGTGAAGCCGCCGGTCGAGGCCCCGACGTCGAGGCAGACCCGGCCGGCCGGATCGACGCCGAAGGCATCGAGCGCCGCGGCCAGCTTGCGCCCACCCCGCGACACGTACGGCTCGCGCTCGACGAGCGCCAGGACCACCGACGGCTCGACCAGATCACCGGGCTTGCGGTCGGTGCGGGCCGCGTCACCCTCGCCAACCCGGACCTGGCCGGCCATGATCAGCGCCTGGGCGCGCGAGCGCGTCTCCGCCAGCCCGCGCTCGACGAGCAGCTGATCGAGGCGGCGGCGGGCGGATCTCGCGGCGGCCCGGCCGGCCGCAGTGACCTGGGCACTCACCCGTCTATCGTGGCACAGGCCGCTTCACCGCCGCTGCGCCGCCTCGGGGCCGGGCGCCAGGGCTGCGGACGAACCTCGGGCTCAGCCGGTGGCGGCCGGTTCGGCCGACCGGCCCGGCGTCGCGTGGAGCGCGGCAAGCGTCTCGCGGATCTGGTCGGTGATCCCTCGTGCGTCGAGCCGGAGCATCCGGCGCAGGTCGGCCACCGCGCCGTGGTCGACGAACCGGTCGCCGGGCAGGCCGATGATCCGGACGGCCAGGTCGCGATAGACCGGGTCGGCCAGCCGGGCCTCCTCGATCGCCTCGAGCACGGCCGTGCCGAAGCCGCCGGTCACGACACTCTCCTCGAGCGTCACCACGAGCCGCTTGCCGCGCGCCTCCTCGAGGATGAGCTGGCGATCGAGCGGCTTGGCGAACCGGGCGTTGATCACGCCAACCGACCAGCCCTCGGCGGCGAGCGCGTCGGCCGCCTCGATCCCGCGGCCGACAATCGGTCCGAAGCCCACGATCAGGAGATCGTGGCCCTCGCGCAGCACTTCGCCCTGGCCGACCGGCAGGACCCGCGGCTCGACCGGGGGAACGTCGAGGCCGGGGTCGCGCGGGTAGTGGAGGGCGAACGGGTGGTCCTGGGCCAGCGCGGTCCGGAGGAGCGAACGGAGTTCCTGCTCGTCCTTCGGGCTGGCGATGACGAGGTTGGGCAGCTGGCGCTGGGCGGGGATCGTGAACATCCCCTGGTGGCTCGTCCCGTCCTCGCCGACCAGTCCGGCCCGATCGACCGCGAGCAGGACCGGCTGGTCGTTCTGGCAGACGTCGTGGACCGTCTGGTCGAAGGCCCGCTGGAGGAAGGTGGAGTAGATCGCCACGACCGGTCGCTGGCCGCCCATCGCCAGCCCGGTGGCGAGGGTCAGGGCATGCTGCTCGGCGATCCCGACGTCGATGAACCGGTCCGGGTAGGCCGCCTGGAACCGGCTCAGTCCGGTCCCGGTCGGCATTCCGGCCGTGATCGCCACGATCCGGCGGTCGGTCCGCGCCGCGGCGATCAGCTCGGCCGCGAAGTGGGCGGTGTAGTTGAGCGGCTTGCCGGCCGTGGCCGCCGCCGCCGCCGGCGCCGCATCGTCGGACTCCGACTCGCCCGGCACGGGCGTGCGGGGCACGGCCGCGTCGGTCATCGGCGGCAGGGCCGCCCCGTGGAAGCCGACCTGGTCGGTCTCGGCCGGGCGGTAGCCGCGGCCCTTGCGGGTCCGGACGTGGACCAGGACCGGGCCGTCGAGCTCGAGCGCGGCGCGCAGGGTGTGATCGAGGGCGCGGAGGTTGTGCCCGGGCACGACGCCGATGTACGTGATCCCGAGGTCCTCGAAGAGCTGGCCGGGCTGGGCGAAGTTGACGACCGAGCGGCGCAGCCGTTGGCTCAGCTCGAGCGCCAGGCTGCCCGTGATCGGGATCCGCGAGACGACCTCGTCGAAGGTCCGCTTGCTCCGTCGCCAGGTCGAACTGAGCTTGATCGTGGAGAGGTACTTCGAGAGCGCCCCGACCGTCGGGCTGATCGACATCTCGTTGTCGTTGAGCACGATCAGGAGCTGCGTGCCGCGGTGCCCGATGTCGTTGAGCGCCTCGAGCGAGAGTCCACTCATCAGGGCGGCATCGCCGACCACGACCGCGATCCGCTCGAGGCCGTGGCGCTGGTCCCGGGCGGTCGCCAGCCCCTGGGCGATCGAGAGTCCGGTCCCGGCGTGGCCGCCGTCGAAGACATCGTGCTCGGACTCGGCCCGGCGGGGAAATCCCCCGATCCCACCGAGCTGGCGCAGCGTTCCGAAGCGCTCGTAGCGGCCGGTCAGGAGCTTGTGCGGGTAGGCCTGGTGGCCGGTGTCCCAGACGATCCGGTCGCGGGGAGACTCGAGGATCCGGTGGAGCGCGATCGTCAGCTCGACGACGCCCAGGGACGAACCGAGATGACCGCCGGTCCGGGCCACGGTCGAGATGATCGTCTGGCGGATCTCGGCCGCGAGCTCGACGAGCTGCGCCTCGCTCAACCCGCGCAGATCCCCCGGGCCCTGGAGTGTCGGCAGGATGGCCACCGCTGATGTCGCTCCTGATCGATCGGATGAGTCGCTCGAGGGTCGGGCCGGACCCGCCCGCCGTCGTGCACGCGAGTCTACCCCGACCATGGCCGGATCGCCCGCCAGCCACCCACGGCGCCGAAGGGTTGCTCCTGATCGGGAGTCGCCGGGCGCCGGCGCCGCCGGCGCGGCGTCAGTCGCGAGCCCGTCCCGGCAGCGACTCCCCGGGTCTGGGCTTGCGGGCCCGAACGAGGACGCTCTGCGCGATCCGGCCGTGACGCTCCGGCGACAGCCGCGACCGAATCAGGTCGAGGAGGTCGTCGCTGAAGAGCGGATAGAGCGCGCACTCCTCGACCCCGAAGGCGCCCAGCCGGTCGATCGAGACGGCCCCGAACCCCGCCCGGCGGAGACCCTTGTAGAGCGCGAGTTCCGAGAGGGCACCCGACAGGCAGCCGGCCCACGCTCCGGGGTGGGTCGCGATCTCCGGCGGCAGGTCGTGTTCGAGAACGAGGTCGACGATCGCCAGGCGACCGCCCGGCCGGAGGACTCTGAACGCCTCGGCCAGGACGCGGACCTTGCGCGGCGAGAGGTTCGGCACCCCGTTGCTCACGACCACGTCGACCGAGTCGTCGGGGAGCGGCAAGGCCTCGATCTCAGCCTGGATGAAGCGGATGTTCCGGGCGCCGACCACAGCCGCCGCCCGAGTCGCTCGCGCGATCATCTCGGGCAGGAAGTCGATCCCGATCACCTGACCGGTCGGGCCGACGCGCCGGGCCGCCAGGAGGCAGTCGATCCCCCCGCCGGAGCCGAGGTCGACGACGCGTTCGCCGGGCGCCAGCTCGGCGTATCTGATCGGGTTGCCCACGCCCAGGGCAATCGTGACCGTCTCCTCGGGTAGTCCCGCCAGCTCGTCCGGATCATAGAATCGCTCGGCCACCCGGCGGTCGATCGGGCGGACCGCGCCGTACGTCTCGCGGACGGCAGCCCGGATCGCATCCTGGTGGAGGAGGTCGGGCCCGTCGAGGTGTCCCAGCCGAGCGTCGGTCACGGCTCGGGGCCGCCGCCGGGTCCGACGGCGAGCAGGTGCTCGATCCGGTCCCGGAGCTGATCGGGGAGGGGCGGCGCGGCCGAGCTCGCCAGGAGGCCGCGCAATTCGCGTGAGAACTCGAGCTCGCCACAGCAGCGTTGGCAGACCGCGAGGTGCTCCTGGAGCTCCTCGACCGGGCGAGGTTCGAGGGAACTGTCGAGGTACGGCCACAGCCGGCGGACCGCCTCGCGGCAATCGATCATCACTCGTCGCTCACAGTCACGAGGCGGCGGCGGACCGCGTACTCCCAGAGCCCCCGCTCGAGCTGCTTCCGGCCGCGGTGGAGCTGCGACAGGATCGTGCCGAGAGGCGACCCAAGGATGGCGGCTGCCTCCTTGCAGCTGAACCCATGGACCGTGGTCAGGAGGATCGGGGCCCGGAAGGCGGGCGTCATGGCCGCGAACACGGCCTGGAGATCCTCGTCCGCAAACAGGCGCAGAAAGTCCAGATGGAGCTCGTCGGAGTACGGAAATGGGTCCTCAATCGCGATCGTCGCGAAGAGCGAGAACTTGTCGTCCGGATCCGCCGCGTCGAGCGGCACGGTGTCGAGCTCGCGGCCCTGGGCTCGCCACTGGTCGCGGACACAGTTGGTGGCGATCGTGAACAGCCAGGCCTTGGCGGCCGCCGGATCGCGCAGTCCGGCATAGGAGCGCATCGCCCGGACCAGGGTGTCCTGGAGGAGGTCCTCGGCAGCCGTGGGATCGCCGCACAGGTGGATGCAGTAGCCGTACAGCTGGTCGAGATGGGCATGAACGACGTCGGCGAACGTCCGGCCGGGTGCGACCCACGCCGACCGATCCGCCTGTCCGGTGGCCTCGAGCAGCGTCGTGGCTCCCTCCTCGATCACGGTCGGGATCGGCCCGACCCACCTCGGCGGTGGCGCATGTGAAGAGTAGACGAGTCGTGCCGCCCCGGTTATTCCCGGACCCGGCCCGGGAATAACGTCGTGTCCGGAGACGTCTCCGCCCCCAGACGAGGCCGCCCCCTGGCCTCGACCCACGGGAGGGCAAGCACGATGGCCACGATCACCGTACGCAACGGGGTCAACGTCGACCAGCTCGTCGCCACGATCGGCGCGATCGGATCCGACCCGAACGTCGCGGCGATGACCTTCAAGGCCGCCAGCACCTGGCAGGACGGCGCGCGCAGCCGGGGCGAGATCGGAGACTTCATCCACGCCGGCGCGATCGCCGAGCGAGGCACGAGATTCCATCTCACCGGTGACGAACCGCCGGTCCTGCTCGGCTCGAACGCGGGGCCGAATGCGGTCGAGCTGCTCCTCCAAGCGCTCGCGTTCTGCTATGGCGTGGGCTACGTGTACAACGCGGCCGCACGCGGGATCGAGATCAGTGAGCTGCGCTACGAGGTCGAGGGTGACATCGACCTGCGCACCTTCGTCGGGCTCGAGGGACCGCGGGCCGGCTTCACCGCGATCCGGGCCAAGGGCTGGGTGAAGTCACCGAACGCCACCCCCGAACAGCTCGAGGAGCTCTGCCAGTACGTCCAGGACACCTCGCCGGTCCGCGATTGCCTGGCCAACCCGGTCCCGGTCACGACCGACCTCGTCGTCCTGTAACCGGAGCCGATCGCACCGAGCACACCGTGACCGAGACGACGACCCGGCCCCCGTCAGTTCGCCGGGCCGTCGCTCTCGTCGCGCGCCTCGACCGCCTCGAGCGCCCCGCCGGCGCGCTCGACGAGCCGCTTCACCCGCAGTTCGGCGTCGGCCAGCAGCCGGGCGCAGCGCTCGTGCAGGGCGACCCCCCGTTCGTAGAGGGCGATCGTCTCCTCGAGCGGCTGGCCACCGGCTTCGAGCCGAGCGACGATCTGCTGGAGCTCGGCCAGCGCCTCGTCGAAGGCGAGGGCGGCGATCCCCTCCTCGGCCGCCGCCGGAGGCTCGCCAGCGCCGCGCTCACCGACCATCGTCACTCTCCTCCGCGTCCTCGCGCTCCTCGTCGATCCGGTCGGCCAGGCGACCGATCCGCGGCGCGGCGAGCATACCAAGCCACAACCCGGCCGCTCCCGACACGATCGCGATCGTCACGACCGCCACGACGGCGACCAGGTCCACCACTCAGCCCGCCAGGGGCCCGTTCGAGGTCGCGCCGATCTCGCCGTGGGCGAGGCGAACGGCGAGCCGCTCGCCGTCCACCGCCTCATCCGGATCCCGCACGATCAGCCCGTCGCGCCTCCGGCGCACGATCGCATAGCCCCGCTCCAGGGTCGCCTGCGGACCGAGGGCGGTCAGCGCGGCCGCCACGGTCGCCAGCGCCCCGCGCGAGCCCGCCAGCCGTTCCTCCGCCAGCTGTGGCAGCCGGCCCGCCAGCCGCGCCACGCGCTCGCTCTCCCGGGCCAGGCAGGTCGGACCACGCGGGGCCAGGCTCGACCAGGCGGCCGCCTCCGCCGCCCGGTCGCTCGCGAGTCGGCCGCTGACCGCCCTCGTCGCCCGGTCGAGGAGCAGACCGACCCGCTCTCGGGCCGCCGCGAGCTGGGCCGCCGGGCGGAGCCCCTCGAGGGCCCGCCGCTCCGCTGCCAGCTCGCGACGCAGGCGCTCGAGCCGCGCCGCCGCGAGGACGTCCAGCCGGCGCCGCTCATGGCCGACCGCTCGACCAACCTCGGTTCGGTCCGGGGTGACCAGCTCGGCCGCGGCCGAGGGCGTCGGGGCCCGGACGTCGGCGGCGAAGTCGGCCAGGGTAACGTCGACCTCGTGGCCGACGCCGCACACGACCGGGACCGGGTGGGCCACGATCGCCCGGACGACCCGCTCGTCGTTGAACGACCAGAGGTCCTCGAGTGAGCCGCCGCCGCGGGCGAGGATCGTGACCGCCGGCGCCTCCTGGGTCCGGCCCTCGTCCCGGCAGCGCTCGATCCAGCGGCCGAGCCGCTCGAGAGCGGCGACGATGCTCGCCGGCGCGCCGTCGCCCTGGACCTGGCAGGGCAGGAACAGGACCTGACTGAGCGGCCAGCGTCGGGAGAGGACGGTCCGGATGTCGTGCCAGGCCGCGCCGCTCGGGCTGGTCAGAACCGCGATCGTCGCTGGTCGCGCCGGCAGGGGTCGCTTGCGCCCGCTGTCGAACAGCCCCTCGGCGGCGAGCCTTGCCTTGAGCGCCTCGTAGCGCAGGGTGAGGTCGCCGAATCCGGCCGGCTGGAGCGAGCTGACGTAGAGCTGGTAGACACCCTGCTGCTCGAAGACGTCGATCCGGCCCCGAGCGATCACCCGGAGGCCGGCCTGGGGCTCGAACGGCGACGCCAGACGGTCGTCCCGGAACCAGACGCACGAGAGCTGGCTGCGCTCGTCCTTGAGGCTGAAGTAGGCGTGACCGGCGCTCGAAATCGTCACCCGGCCGACCTCTCCCTCGACCCACAGGTCGCGCAGCCGCTCGTCGGCGCGAATCGCCTCGCGAATCGCGCGGGTGACCTCGCTGACCCCGTAGATGCGCAGGTCGGTCACGCCGCGCATCAGCTCAGACGCGGGTCACGTACTCGCCGGTCCGGGTGTCGACCCGGATCGTGTCGCCCTCACTGACGAAGATCGGGACCTGGACGACCAGCCCGGTCTCGGTCGTGGCGGGCTTGCGCGCCCCGGTCTGCGTGTCGCCGGCGAACCCGGGCTCGGTCTCGGTCACGACCAGATCGACGGTCACCGGCAGCTCGACCCCGATCGTCTCGCCCTGGTAGCTGGTCCGGTCGACGGTCATCCCGTCCTTGAGGTAGTAGACCGCGTCGCCGAGCTGCTCGGCGGTGAGGTGGAATTGCTCGTACGACTCGAGCTCCATGAAGTGGAACTCGTCCCCGTCGCGGTACAGAAACTGAACGGGCCGGCGGTCGAGCTGAACGCGCGGCCAGCGCTCACCGGCCTGGAACGAGCGCTCGATCGTCGTCCCCTTCTTCACGTTCCGGAGCTTGATCCGGACCTGGGCCGAGCCGCGGCCCATCTTGATGTGGTGGTAGTCGAGGATCTGCCAGAGCTCGCCATCGAGGTCGATGACGACGCCCTTGCGCAGCTCGCCGGTGGAGATCATGGCGTGACGGTGCTCCCTGGGCTGAGGGCAGGCGCGGCTCGGGGCGCGTGATCGTGCCGAGGCGCCGGCTGGTCGGGCATGGTCGGTGGCCCGATTGTAGCCGAGCGCGTCGCGCTCGCCGAGCCGGGCTCTTCAACCACCGACAACGAGCACCTCGCGCGGGAAGCGGGTGAGCCGCTCGACTCGCCGTCCGTCGCGGTCGTACAGGACGAGATCCTCGATCCGGACCCCGGTCTCCCCCTCGAGGTAGACGCCCGGCTCGAGACTGAAGACAGTCGGACTGGGCAGCGGGGTCGTCGGCGCCGTGCGCGACAGGCTGGGCAGCTCGTGAGTCGCCAGACCGATCCCGTGGCCGGTCCCGTGGCCAAAGTGCTCGCCGTGACCGGCCGCCTCGATGACCGCCCGCGCGACCGCGTCGGTGGTCCGGCCGTCGGGCCGAGCCCCGCCCGGCTCGAGGGACAACTCGAGCGCCCGGAACGCCGCCGCCTGGGCACGGCTGACGAGCTCGTAGAGGGCGAGGTCGCGAGCCCGTGGCTCGCCCACGAACAGCGTCCGGGTCATGTCGCTCCGATACCCGTCGACCTGGGCTCCAACATCGAACAGGAGCACCTCGCCGCTCCGGATCGGACGCTCGCCGGGTGAACCGTGGGGCAGGGCGGCCTCCGGGCCGGCCAGGCAGGCGACGTCGAAGGCGAGCGCCTCCGCGCCTCCGGTCCGGATCAGCCATTCGAGCCGGAGAGCGAGCTCGCGCTCGGTGACCCCGGGCCGGATCTCGGGCAGGAGGCTGGCCAGAGCCCGGTCGACGACGGCGCAGGCGGCCCGAATCCGCTCGATCTCGGCCGGTTCCTTCCTCGCCCGGCTCTCCTCGACCCAGCCCTCGACCGGCACCAGCTCGACCGCCGGGGCGGCTGCCGCCAGCCGTTGCCACGCCGCCTGGCTGATGAACCCGGCCTCGACGGCCACTCGCCTCGCCCCGAGCGAGGCCAGGAGCGCCGGCCAGCGGGCTGGCAGGTCGTAGCCGACCGGCTCGATCCGCGCCTCGGACGCCTCCCGCCGCGCCTGGATCTGGTAGCGGCTGTCGGCCAGGACGATCACCTCCTCGAGCCCGACGAGGAACTGACCCGAGTGGCCCGCCACCTTCTCCTCCCCGGCCGCGAGAGCAAAGCCGGTCAGGTAGCGCATGTGCTCGGGACGAACCCCGAGGTAGGCATCGAGGCCGGCGCTCGTAAGCCGGCGACGCAGGCTGGCCAGGCGCTCACGCCGGGCGGCCCGGTCGGCCTCGTGCCAGTGGGCCCGGACCGCCGCGTCGGGCGGTGGAGCAAAGTCCGCCGGTCGGGGCAGGTGGCTGGTCATGGCTGGTAGCCGTACTTCTTCAGGTTGGCCTGGTGCTCCTTGAACGTCCGGGCGAAGGCGTGGGTATTCGAGCCGTCGCCCTTGGCCACGAAGTAGAGGTAACCGGCCGACGTGTCGGGCGCCAGGGCCGCATCGATCGAGGCCAGGCTGGGGGTGCTGATCGGGCCCGGGATCAGCCCCTTGTGGCGGTAGGTCTGGTAGCCCGCGAGCTCGGGCGGGAACTCGACCTCGGCCAGCTTCTGGCCGAACGGGGCCCAGAACAGGTACGTCGGCCACTGCTCGAAGGGCAGGTTCGCCAGCTCGAGCGTGTCGTGGCCATAGAACACGGTCGGGTCGGCCTGGAGGAGCATCTTCCGTCGCAGTCGGTTCTCGTAGACCCCGGCGATCAGCGGCCGCTCGCGATCGACGACCGCCTCGTGCTCGACGATCGAGGCGAGGGTGACGACCTGGTAGAAGGTCAGGCCTCGCTCCTTGGGAACCGCCATCCGCTCGGGCCCGACGATCTCGCGAAAGCGATCGAGGAGCATCCGGACCAACTCCTCGGGGCTCGTGTCGGGCAGGACCCGGTACGTGTCCGGGGCCAGGAACCCCTCGAGCGAGGCACCCTTGGGAAGGTCCAGCCAGGGGTAGTCGGCGAGGAGCGAGGCGGGCGGCCTGGTCGCCAGCTCGTAGAAGGCCCGGACGTCCATCGTCAGGGGCAGGGTCTGGAGCTTGGCCGCGATCTGCTCGATCCGGAGCCCCTCTCGCAGGCTGATCGTGACCGAGAGATCCCGGGCCTGGAGCAGGCCCGTAACGAGCTGGTCAGGGGTCATGTTCCGGCGCAGGATGAACGAGCCGGCCTCGAGCTGACCCTCGAGGCCGCGCTCCACGGCGATGAACACGAACGCGCGTGGGTCCCGCAGCAGGCCCTCCTCGGCCAGACGGCTGGCGATCGTGCTCGCCGTGTCACCGGGCACGACCCTGAACTCGACCTGGGCGGGATCGGACGACGCGGCGGTCACCAGATCCTGGCCGAGGTCCTCCCGGACCAGGTCGGCCACGAAGGGCATCCGGAGTGCGCCCGGGTTGCCCGCCGCCCAGTCGACGACCGCCCGCTCGACGACGGGGCGGAGCGCGGTCAGCCCGACGACGAGGACCACCCCGGCCAGGACGAGGCTGAAGACGAGGAAGCGGATGATCCCGCCGGGACCGCTCCGGCGCCCACCGCCGGGCCGAGCTCGGCGGTTTCCACCATCGCGACCCGCACCACCCGTGCGCGGCGCGAGGCCGCGCCGGCCACGCAGGTCGCCCGCGAGGCCGGAGCTGGCAGGCTGACCCTCCGGCTCCTCGCCCGGGCTCAGGGGGTGGGCCTGTTCGACGATCGCCGGGCGGGCCGGGCGCCGGGTCATCGGCCCTCCTCCGCGCGCGCGTCGAGCTCGTCCTGGAGGATGATCGCGGCCGCCTCCCGGTCGACCCGGGCCCGGTGTGCTCGCCGCTGCATCGGCGTCGGCGGACCGCCGGACCGGCCGCGCTTCATCGGCCCGAGGCGCTCCTCGGCCAGATGGCTCGTCAGCCGCTCGTCGCGCAGGCGGAGCGGCACGGGCAACTGTGGCGCGATCGCCTCCACCCAGGCCCGGGTGCGTCGGGCCTGGGGGCCCTCCTCGCCCGAGGCCTCGAGCGGCAGGCCGACGACGATCTCGCTCACCTCATAACGCTCGATCAGCGGGCGCAGCGCCGCCGCGTCGGCGGCCGGATCCGACCCCCGGGGCAGGGTCGTCAGCGGCCGGGCCCGCCCGCCGGGCGCATCGACCACGGCCACCCCAATCCGGCGCTCGCCGAGGTCGACCCCGAGCAGGCCCATCAGGGCAGGCTCGATCCGGCCGGCGACGGGCCAGTCGGGCTGGCGGACTCGGCCCGAACCGTGACCTCGAGCCGGAACGCGAACGTCGGCAGGGTCGTCAGCCATGACGGCCAGGTGCTGATCGTCACCTCGCCGTAGCCGGCCAGGATTTGCCGCGCCTCGTCGACCGACCGCCCGGCGACCGCGCGCCGGATCGCGCCCGCGTCGACCTGGCGGACGATCCGGGCCGTGGCACTGACCGGGAAGGTGGCCGCCTCGCCGCTCGCGGTGGGCTGGCCGAGCTCCACCCGCGACGACCCGTCGACGAGCTGATAGCCCGCCGGGACGGCACTCTGTAGCCGCGCCTCGCCGACGGCCCTGACCACCGCCGGGTCGACGACCGTCAGACTCCCGGTCGCCGAGAGGGCCAGCTCGAACGTGGCCACCTCCTGGCCGACCAGCGAGGCCGGATCGGCGCTCGGCAGGGGATCGGTTCGCGACGCCGTGCCGGCCACGCCAACCATCCCGGCCGGGATCCGGGCCGGGTCCGCGATCGCTGCCAGCAGCTGCTCGTCGAGCCGGGCCACGAGCTGCCGGCGGGCGTCGGCGACGTCCTTCTGGCTGACGAGCGGGGTCTCGGAGCGCGATCCACCGGCGGTCGGGGCCGGGTTCACGACCCGGATGACGACCGAGTTGTAGGCCGCCGGGACGACCGTGATCGTGCCCGCCGCGACGTTCCCGGCCTCGCCCGGCTTGGTCGCGGTCACCGTCACCTCCCGGACCTGGCAGGTGATCGTGGGCGGGTTGCCGGAGAGGATCGCGACCGGCAGAAAGACCGTCTCATCGGTTGCGAAGCCGACCCCGGCGGCCGTCCGCGCGACGGTCCCGGACGGGATCCGATACGAGCGGGTCGGGTCGCAGTTCTGCCAGCGCACGGCCCCGGTCGCCTTCGTCTCGGTGACCTTCGTGCCGGTGGCCGGGAACGTTCCGGACGCCGAGAGCGGGAACGTCGTCCGCTCGGCCCCGACGAGCCCGCGGCTCGGATCCGGGGCGCTGGCCGAAGGATCGGCCGTCACGGTCAGCCGGATCGGACCCAGCGCTTCGGGCCGGATCACGACCAGGACGCTGGCGCTCGGCAGCACCAGCGCCGCGGCGACGAGGAGCGCGAGCACGATCAGACCCGCCAGACCGAACCCGACCAGC
>JAKAHU010000309.1 GCA_021825385.1 Chloroflexota bacterium
CCCGGCCCGCTCGATCGCGGCCAGGGCCGTCGTGGCCAGGGTCCGGGTGGCGAAGCGGTACGTCTCGCGCCCCTCCATCCGGATGAAGTGCTCGCCCCGGGCGACCGTCTTGGGTGACGCCGGTGCCTTCGACCCGCCGGCCGGGAGCCAGATCATGTAGGCGCCGGAGGGCTCGGTCGTCAGCTCGATCCCGAGCGCGCCGCCCGGCTCGTCGGAGGCGGACATGACGATCGCGCCCGCGCCGTCACCGAACAGGATGCACGTGTTCCGGTCGCTGTAGTCGAGGAACCGGGTGAGCAGCTCGGCGCCGACGACGAGGACATGGCGGGCCATCCCGCTGGCGATGTAGGCCTGGGCGACCGAGACGGCGTAGATGAAGCCCGAGCAGGCGGCCGCGACGTCCATCGCCGCGGCCCGGCTGTTGCCAACCGCCTCCTTGACCAGGGCCGCGGTCGAGGGCATCCAGTAGTCCGGGGTGAGCGTGGCGACGAGGATCAGGTCGATCTGGTCGGGGTCGATCCCGGCCACCGCGATCGCGCGCCTGGCGGCGACGGCGGCCATCGAGGCGGTCGTCTCGTGGGCGGCCGCGACGCGCCGCTCGCGGATCCCGGTCCGGGTCCGGATCCACTCGTCGGAGGTGTCGACCATCTTCTCCAGGTCGGCGTTGGTCAGGATCTGCGCGGGGGCGTAGCGACCCCAGCCGGTGATGTGGGCGGAACGCGGCGTGTTCACAGTGGCTCCACCTCGATGAGCGGTTGCTTCGCCTTGACCAGCGTCCCGTCCTCGGCAACGATCCGAACGACGCGACCGGCGAGATCCGACTTGATCTCGTTGAACAGCTTCATCGCCTCGATCAGGCCGATCACCTGGCCGACCGCGACCTCCCCGCCGACCCGGACGTAGGGTTCGGCACCGGGCGAGGGCGAGCCGTAGAAGATGCCGGTCAGAGGCGCCTTGACCGAGGCGCGGGCGGCGGGCGGCGCCAATCCCGTGGCGTCCCCGCCGGCGAGGTGGCCGGCGGCGCCCCCCGCGCTCATCGCGGCACCGGGCGCTGCGCCCGAACCGGCGGCCGAGCCGGAGCCGGATCCGGAGCCGTCCCCGGTCGATCCGCCCGGGGCCGTGGACCCTGCGCCGGCGGAGCCGGTGGCGACGGTGGCGTTCCCCGAGGCAGCGCCCGCGACCGGAGCGGATGCCAGGGCCGAGGGCTTGCGCAGGACGAGCCCGGTCCGGCCGGCCTCGACTTCGAGCTCGCTCAGGTCGCTGCGCCGGAGGAGGTCGGCCAGGCGGTCGATCAGCGCCAGGAGCGAGCGGTCGGCGTCGCCGGGCGGAGCGGCCGGCAGGGTGTCCGCGGTCGGCCGGGGGTCGGGCAGGGGCGAGTCGTCGATGGCGGCGCCCGGCGCGGCGTCCGGGCCCGGCTGGAGGTCGGCCGCCATGTCGGTCGCCTCGGGCATCGCGCCCGTCGTCGGTCCCTCGCTCATGACTCCCACCGCCGGAAGACGAGCGCCGCGTTCTGCCCACCGAACCCGAACGAGTTCGAGAGCGCCGCCCGCAGCTCGCGCGACGAGGCCCGGAGCGGAGTCAGGTCGAGGCCGGCGCCCTCCTCGTCGGGCGCGACGAGGTTGATCGTGGGCGGGATCCGGCCGGTCCGGAGGGCGAGGATCGTGGCGATCGCCTCGATCGCGCCGGCCGCCCCGAGGGTGTGCCCGAGCATCGACTTGTTGGCGCTGATCGCGAGCCGCGCGGCGTCGGCCCCGAAGATCGTCCGGATCGCCTGGAGCTCGGCCCGGTCCCCCTCCGGGGTCGAGGTCGCATGGGCGTTCACGTGGTCGATCTCGCCGGGCGCCATCCCCGCCTTCTCGAGCGCCCGACGGGCCGCCCGCACCGCCCCGATCCCGCCCGGTGACGGCAGGGTGATGTGCGAGGCATCGGCCGTGGCGCCATAGCCAACGAGCTCGGCCAGCGGTTCGACACCGCGGGCCTGGGCGTGCTCGAGCGCCTCGAGGACGAGCACGCCGCTCCCCTCGCCGATGACGAAGCCGTCGCGCTCGCGATCGAACGGGCGCGAGGCGCCCTCGGGGTCGTCGTTGCGGGTCGAGAGCGCCTTCATCGAGGCGAACCCACCCACGGCCGCCTCGTGGATCGCGGCCTCCGTGCCGCCGGCGAGCATGATCTCGGCGTCGCCGCGGCGGATCGTCTCCCACGCCTCGCCGATGGCATGGCCGCCGGTGGCGCAGGCCGAGACGGTCGCGAAGTTCGGCCCGAGGGGCCCAAAGGCGATCGCCACCTGCCCGGCGGCGACGTTGGCGATGCCCATGGGAATGAAGAAGGGCGAGATCCGGTCCGGACCGCGCTCGGCCATCAGGAGGACGTTGTCGAAGAGGGTCGTCACGCCACCGAGCCCGGAGCCGAGGATCACCCCGGTTCGTTCGGCCAGCTCGCCCTCGAGCCGCGCGGGCAGGCCGGCCTGGTCCATCGCCTCGCGGGCGGCGACGAGTCCGAACTGGATGTAGCGGTCCGTGCGACGGGTCTCCTTGCGGTCGAGGACCTGGCTCGGGTCGAAGTCGTGGACCTCGGCGGCGATCTGCGAGGCGAGCCGGGTGGGGTCGAAGGCGCTGATCCGGCGGACGCCCGAGCGACCGGCCAGGAGCCCCCCCCAGGTGGGCCCGACCCCCTGCCCGAGGGCGGTCACGGCGCCCATCCCGGTGACGACGACGCGGCGCGCGCCGCCGTCAGAGGCCCGGGTCATCGCACCAGCTTCCCGGTGCGCACCGTCGCCGCCCGGTAGACGTCGCCCGGCAGCCCGCGGGTGGAGAGCGCGTTCGAGACCGCGAGCGTGTCGAACTCGGCCCGCCGGATCTCGGCCGAGACGTCGTCGCCGTCGATCGTGATCAGCGCCCACGACGCGGTCGGGTCACCGTCGAAGACGTACCCGGCACTGCCGGCGTTGACGATCATCTTCCAGCCGAGGTTGCGGACGTCCGGCAGGTGGGTGTGGCCACAGGCCACGATCCGGGCGTCGGTCCGTGAGACCCGCTCGAGGATGACGTTCGCGTCGAGCGCCGGATCGAAGCCGGCCGTCTGCGAGCCGGGTGAGGCATGGCAGCCCAGGACCAGGAGGTCGTCGACCCGCAGGCGGCGCTCGGCCGGCAGGCGGCGGAGCCAGTCGACCCGCTCCGGCCCGATCGCCTGGTGGGCCCATTCGGCGGCGATCCGGAACGTGTCGGGCAGGCTGTCGGCCATCCAGGGGAAGGCGGCCGTGTAGTCGAAGTCGGCGACGGCGATGTCCGTGTTGCCCTGGAGGACGAGCGCGCCGGCCGCCTCCAGCTCGCGGATCACGTCGATCGCGGCGGCGGGGTCGGGGCCGTTCAGGGCATGGTCGCCGGCGACGATCACGGCATCGGGCCGGGCGGCTTTCAGGGCCTTGCGGACGGCCTCGATGGCCAGGGCGTTGCCGTGCACGTCGGAGATGACCGCGATCCTGATCCGGGCCGCGCCGAGCACGGCCGGGGCCTGGGCCGGGCCGGCCGGGGGCTCGGGGGCGAGCGGCTGCTCGGTCGGCTCGGCGGCCGGCTCGG
>JAKAHU010000052.1:0-7788 GCA_021825385.1 Chloroflexota bacterium
CCCAGCCCTGCATCCGGACCGGCAGGACGCCGTCGAAGGCCTCGTGCGCCCGCGCCTCGAGCTCCGCGGTTCGTGCCTCGTCCAGCCATACGTTCGGCGTCCGGATCCTCTCCACGTCCGCCTCATCGGCGAGCTGGTCGAAGAAGTGGTGGGAGACGATCGCGTTGGCGGAGTCGGTCGCCCGCGTCTCCTCCCGCATCTCAACGCCAAAGCCGTCGAGGCGGAGGACCTTGGGGATCAGGAGCTCGGGCTCGACCACCATGTCCGCCCGGAAGTGGTCCCACCGGAAGAGGGTGCGACGCAGATCGGTCTCGAGGCCGCGGAGGAATGGGTCCTCGCAGCGGTTGACGAGCGCCGGGTCGTCGTCCATCTCGTTCCAGGGCAGCTGGTCGAGAAAGACCATCGGTCGCACAGGCCGGAGCCCGTTGAGGGCCTTCCAGTTCGCGATTGCCTCCTGCTGCACCGGCAGGGCCGCCAGCTCGGCGACCCTGAACCCCAGCTCCCGGAGTTCCGCGCGATCTCTGTTGCCCACGGTCCGAACCTCCGCCACTGCCGCTGTCCTCTGGCATTCGCTGCAGCAAGGGCCGGCCACGGGCCGGGCAGGAGGACGCTGGCCACCCAACCGGCGGTATTTACAGCCGGCCGACGCTCCGTTAGTATGCCATGTGATCGATACCACGTGCGGGACGTCACGTCTGGTAGCCGATCGGGGATCCTCGCCTCAGCGGAGTCGGTGAAAGAGGGACGATGATGAAGGTTCGGCGAACGATGGGGGCAGCAGCTGTTGCGATGTGCGCGGTCGTCGCTCTCGTCGGGTGCAGCGCACCCGGCAGCAGCACCGCACCCGGGAGCAGCACCGCACCCGGCAGCAGCGTCAGCAGCAGCGCACCCGGGAGCAGCGTCAGCAGCAGCGGATCCGGTCAGATCACCGCGAAGGTCACTGCCGCCGACGTCGCCGGGCTGGGGCAGGTCACGCTGAACGTCCTCGCCGACACTGGCGAGGAGGACGTGATGAAGACCTTCGTGCCAATGTACGAGGGGATCTACCCGAACGTCAAAGTCGACATCCAGTTCCTCGACTGGAACGACGAGCTCAAGACCGATGCCAACACGGCGGCCGGGCCCAACGCGCCCGACGTCTTCCAGGGAGCCCAGGGATACACCCTCGACAGCGTCCTGGTGAAGGACAAGCTCATCCGCCCGCTCGACGACGTGGCGAGTGCCTATGGGTGGCAGGACACCTACGGCAGCTCCACGCTCAGCGAGTTCAGCTGGACGGCCGACGGAAAGAGCTTCGGCTCCGGCGACATCTACGGCATGGCGCCGGTCAGTTCGATGGTGGGTGTCTACTACAACAAGGCGAAGCTGCAGAAGCTCGGCCTGAACGTGCCGACCAGCTACAGTGAATTCGTCAACGATCTCGCCGCGGCCAAGGCCGCAGGCGAGGTGGCCCTCGTGACTGGCGGATCGTCCACGAGCGACCTCTATCACCTGTTCGGCGCCATCCAGGGTGCATCCGTGAACCCTCAGGATGTCCGCGATTGGATCGCGGGGAAGAGCGGGACGACATTCGTCAACTCGATCAATCAGGACGCCATGACGACCATGCAGGACTGGGCGACGAAGGGCTACTTCGAGCCTGGCGTCAGCGGCGTCGCACGTGACGACGCGGTCTCGATGTTCGCGAACGGCACCGGCGTGTTCATGGTGGAGGGCACCTGGGAGGCCCCGCCGGTCATCAAGACCAACCCGTCCGGCTTCGGCTTCTTCGCGATGCCCAAGGGTGCCTCCGGCAAGTACGTCGCGCAGGGCTCGATGGGGATGGGGTGGCACATCACCGCGTCGTCCAAGAAGCTCGCGGCCGACGTGGCCTGGATCGCCATGCTGCTCGACCAGAAGAACGCCAGCGTGTTCGTCGACGACGGCCGGGTGCCCGCGCTGAGCGAGGGCGTCCAGGCGAGCAATCCGCTGGCCCAGGACACCATCACCGCGTCGGGGCAGATCCTGTCGTCCGGCGGCAACACCTACTCCTTCGACTGGGCGACGAGCACGATGGACCAGACCATGGGCGGCGCCATCCAGGCCGTCATGGCGGGTCACACCCAGCCGTCTGCGGCCCTCCAGGAGATTCAGGACGACTGGGCTGCATTCCAGAGCAGCCGCAAGTGACCCATAAGTGACATTGAAGAAGGACAGCGGGCCGACCCGCGTCCTTCCCGGCAGTGCCCGCCCCCGACCTTGGCGCCGGGTGCGGGCACTGCGCCGCTGGGACCTCTCGGGTTACCTCTTCGTCGCGCCCGCGCTCCTCGTCTACATCCTCTTCGCGCTCAAGCCCATCGGCGAGACCGTCTGGTACTCACTGTTTGAGTGGGACGGCATCGGCCCCTCGACGTGGGTCGGATGGTCGAACTACGTTCAGCTCCTCCAGAGCAAGAACCTCCTGAGCGCCGTCCTGCACTCCTGCGTCCTCCTCATCTTCTACTCGTGGATCCCGGCCACCATCGGTCTGGTGCTCGCTGGGATGATGACTCGCATCCGCGTGCGCTGGCTGACCGGATTCCGAGCCCTCCTGTTCCTGCCGCAGATCCTGTCGTCGGTCGTGGTCGCGATCGCGTGGCGCGGCATCTTCGACTACAACGGTCCGCTGAACGCGCTCCTGCGCTTCATCGGCCTCGGGTCGCTCGCCCGGCCGTGGCTCGGCGACTTCGGCACCGCCCTCCCCGCCATCGGCGTCATCGGCACCTGGGTCGAGTTCGGACTCTGCATGATGCTGTTCCTCGCAGGCGCGCAGCGGATCCCGCGCGAGCTGTACGAGGCTGCCCGCGTCGATGGTGCAGGCGCGGTCCGGGAGTTCTTCGTGGTGACGGTCCCCCACCTGCGCGCCGAACTTCGCGTCGTCCTGCTGCTGACGACGATCTTCGCCCTGCGGAACTTCGACATCATCTGGAACACCACGCAGGGCGGCCCGGGCGCGCAGACCATGGTGCCCAGCGTGTACGTCTACCAGAACGCGTTCGTCAGCCACCAGGTCGGAGCGGCCGCGGCGTTCGCTGTGATCCTCACGCTGTTCATCCTTGTCGTGGTCTCGATCATCATGGCCGCGCTCCGAGAGAGAGAGGCCTGACGTGGAGTCCAGGCGCGGCGTCATCATCACCCACGCGCTCCTCGCCATCGCCTCGATCATCGCGGTGTACCCGTTGCTGTCGATCGTCCTCCTGGCGGTGAACCCGTCGGCAGCACCTCCGCAGGGCTTCTACATCCCGACGGCGATCAGCCTCACGAACTTCGAGAATGCCTGGGTCCGCGGCGACTTCGCCCACGCGCTGCTCTCGAGCGCCATCGTGACCACATCGGTTGTCGTGCTCTCGGTGATCCTCTCGACCCTGGCCGGCTATGCGCTGGGCGTGCTTCGGTTCCCGCTGCAGGCGGCAATCCTCGGCCTCTTCATCCTGGGGCTGGTCGTGCCGTACGAGGCGACCGTCGTGCCGATCTACCAGACCATGAAGCAGATCGGCCTGCTCGGCAGCTATGTCTCGGTGATCCTGCCGTGCACGGCCTTCTCGGTCGCCCTCGGAACCGTCTGGATGCGGGGGTACTTCGGCAGCCTTCCGACCTCGCTCCGCGAGGCCGCAGCGATCGACGGGGCCAACACGGTGCAGATCCTCGTCTGGATCCTCGCCCCGATGGCGTCTCCCGCGATCGGCACACTGGCGACGCTGCTCTTCCTCTACACCTGGAACGAGTTCCTGCTGTCGCTCGTGCTGCTGGCGGCCAACCCGGCAGCGCACACGACTCCGCTGGCGCTGTCGTTCTTCGCTGGTTCGGACTACAACACCTCGCCGGGCAACATCGCAGCGGCGGCGCTGATGGTGGCGGCTCCAGTTCTGATCGCCTATGTCGTCACGCAGCGGAGGTTCGTCAGCGGTCTGCTGGGCGGTGCCCTCAAGGAGTAGCAGATCCGACGTCCGACGCACCGAACACGAGCCCGGGTTGCCGTGCCGACGGGGTTGCCGACGACACAGCGCCCCACGCAAGGGGGCAGCGCAGCCCCGCCCGGAAGCAGTGGTCGTGTGAGCGATACCATGAGGAACGGAGGTCCCGGAGGAACGGCACGTCGCCGCCAAGGGAGCCGCTGGCGGCAATCCCTGAGCGGTCCGCCGCCACGGAACCGGCGCTATGCCAGCCGTCGGACCGAATATGATCGGAAGCGAGTCCCCAGAGCCTGAGATCGACGATCACCATGCCCGCCACGATCACCGATGTCGCGACCCTCGCCGGCGTGTCGCCTGCCACCGTGACCCGCGTCCTGCAGGGCTCGCCTCGCGTCAGCCCGGATACGCTGGAGCGGGTCAAGGCGGCCATGGCCGAACTGGACTACCGGCCCTCGAGCGTGGCCCGGTCACTCCGCCAGCAGCGCACGGGGACGCTTGGGCTCATCGTCACCGACGTGAACAACCCCTTCTACCCGGAGATCGTGCGCGGCGCAGAGGACACGGCGCGCGAGCTCGGCGACTCGATCATCCTGTGCAATGCGGCCGAGGATCCGGAGCGCGAGATCGCCTATCTCGACCTGCTGCTGGAGCGGCGCGTCGACGGCATCATCGTGGCGGCCGGTGGCCTCACCAAGCGGCACGAAGACCTGCTGGCGGCCTTTCCGGCTCCGCTCGTGCTCATCAATGCGAGCCTGGGCCGAGGTCTGGTCCCGGCCATCCTGAGCGACGACGAGGCCGGGGGCCGCGCGGCGGCGCAGCACCTGATCGGCTTGGGCCACCGTCAGCTGGTGCACATCTGCGGACCGGCCAGCGGCTCGACCTCAGAACGGTTGGCCGGCGTTCGCGCCGCCGTTGCCGCCGCACCGGGGGAGGTCACGCTCGAGGTCTTGGAGGGTGACGGGTACAGCGCCGGCGGCGCTGCCGCGCGGCAGGTGGCCGCCCGACTCCGTCCTCCATATGCCATCACCGCCCACAACGATCTCATCGCGGTCGGGGTGATGCACGCACTCTTCGACCTCGGCATTCGCGTGTCGCAGGACGTGAGCGTGGTGGGATTCGACGACATCGCGCTGGCCGCGTACGTCAACCCGGGCCTCACGACCATCGCCCAGGACAAGTTCGGCATGGGCCGCCTGGCCGTCGAGATCATCTCCCGCCTGAGGGCCGGCGAGGCGATCCGCGGCAACTACGTCCTGCCGGTGCGGCTCGTCGTCCGGGGGTCCACGGGCCCAGCCGCCGGGGCAGGGGCTCGCCAGACCGCTGCCCTGGCGCGCCGCCGGTAGAACCGCGTCGCTCCTCGGCACTGCGCTGGCCCTCTGCCGTCCCTTGCCACCGGGACGATGCGAGGCTATAGTCACCATGTGATCGATACCATGTCGGGAGACGGGGCAGCATCCGCCGCACCTGCCGGCACGAGACAGGGAGGGCGTCGGGTGGCAGGCGAGCGGGTCAGGCTGGGGGTGATCGGGTTGGGCCTGATCTGGCAGGCTCAACACCGGCCGAACTTGGCAGCGCTGTCTGATCGCTTCCGAGTCGTCCACGTCTGCGACCTGTCTCCGGCGCTTGCCAGGTCGAGCGCGAGCGCGCTGCTCGGGGACGTCCGGGCATCCACGGACTGGCGCGCCGTGTGCGCCGATCCGGAGGTCGATGCGATCCTCCTGCTGACGCCCGGCGATCACACGCCGCAGGTGCGGGGTGCACTCGAGGCGGACAAGCACGTGCTCGTGGAGAAGCCCCTCTCGTTCACGGTCGGTGCCGCCAAGGACCTGGAGCGCGTCGCCGTCGAGCGCAACCGCGTGCTCCAGGTCTCCTACATGAAGATGTACGACCCCATCATTGAGCGCGCGAGGGGCGCGCTGGCGACAGTCGGCGCCCGGCGGCTCGTCCGGGTGACGGTTCTGCACCCGGCCGACTCCTGGCAGACGGAGCATCTTGCCCTCGAGCGCGCCGAGGACGTCGATCGCGGGGCTGCGCGGGCCGCCGAACGTGAGGCTTGGGACCGCGTCACCGCGGTATTGGGAGATGCGCCGACGGGCCTCCAGCGGCTCTACCTGTCGCCACTCCTGACGTCGGTCTGCCATGAGCTGTCGGTGCTCCGCGCACTCGAGATCCCGCTCCCGTCCCGCTTCCTCGCGGCGCGGGCCTGGCCATTCGATCCGTCGCGTCCGGGGGACGAGCCGCCCACGATCGAGGCTCTTGCGGACATCGGCAGCGGCACCGTCCTGAGTCTGGTCTGGGCCTGGCTGCCCGACTACCCTGAGTACTTCGAGGAGCTCGCCGTGTACGGGACGGCTGGCCGGGTGCACCTATCCATGCCGGCCCCGTACCTCGGAGACGCGCGCGCAGCCCTTCGAGTCGAGCGCCTGGAGCCGGACGGGACGCGGTCGGACACGACGCTGCGCGCCAGCCGCACGACCGGCTTCCGTCGCTCGCTCGAGGCCTTTGCCGACTCGATCCAGGCTGGTGCGACCGTCCGGTCGACAGCCTCCGGCGCAGCGGCTGATCTCGCGTGTCTGCAGCAGCTGGTCGCCGCAGTCGCCGCCGGTGACGGAATCTCCATCCGCACGGAGGGCTGCTGAAGACCCACGGCAGTGGCACTCCAGTCTGCCACCCACCCGATGGCATCTCGCCGCCTCGGAGGCGGCGCACGAGACGCGCTGAGCACTGGACAGGACCATCAATCAATGTTCTCGAACTCCCGGCCGGCGGGGCGCCTCCTCCGCCCCGCCGGCCGCAGCCCCCAGGGAGACCCGACCCATGGCCGCCGACCTCGCCGCCCTGACCGCCGCCGTGGAGGCGGGCGACCGCGCCGCCGCGGCCGAGCTCACGCGGGCCGCGCTCGACGAGGGCCTCGACCCCAGGTCGGTCCTGGCCGCCATGACCGCCGCCATGGACGCCGTCGGCCGGCGGTTCCAGGACGGCGAGCTGTTCGTGCCCGAGATGCTCATCGCCGCCCGGGCGATGAAGGCCGGCGCCGCGGTCCTCGAGCCCGCCCTCGCGGCGGCGGGGGTGGCCCCCGAGTTCACCGCCGTGGTGGGCACCGTGGAGGGCGACCTCCACGACATCGGCAAGAGCCTGGTCGGGATGATGTGGCGGGGCGCCGGGCTCGAGGTGGTGGACCTGGGCGTCAACGTGCCGGCCGCCCGGTTCGTCGAGGCCGCCCGGGAGCGCGGGGCCCGCCTCGTCGGGCTCTCGGCCCTGCTGACCACCACCATGCCCAACATGCGCGGCGTGGTCGAGGCGCTCAGGGCCTCTGGCCTGCCGGCGAAGGTCGTGATCGGCGGCGCCCCCACCACCCCCGAGTTCGCCGCCCAGGTCGGCGCCGACGGCCACGCCCCCGACGCCGGAGCGGCCGTCGACCTCGCCCGCCGCCTGCTGGGCGGCTGAGGGGCGGGGCGTCGTGTCGGGCACCACGACCCGAGGTCGGGTCGGGGCGGACTGGACGGTCCCGCCCGACGAGCGCGCCCACCTCCGCGAGCTCGCGGCGCGGCAGGCCGAGTACGCGGCGCTGCCGGTGATGGCGGAGCGTCGCCAGCAGTGGTTCGACCTCAACGACGGCAGGGCCAGCGTGCGCCCGCCGTTCATCCTCGAGGCGACCAACTTCATATTCGAGCTGCTCCCCGACAGGCGCTACCGCTGCTTGTCCGAGGCGGGGCTGGCCATCGAGAAGGAGCTCTTCCGCCACACGCGGCCCCACGAGGTGTGGCAGGACGACCGCGTCGTCCCGCCGGTCCTCGACCTCCCGTGGTCCATCGACTACGACGAGTTCGGCCCCGACGTCAGGGTCAGCACCGAG
>JAKAHU010000052.1:7798-16454 GCA_021825385.1 Chloroflexota bacterium
GCCGTCGACTCCACGATCGGAGACGTCCATGTCCCAGGCACCTCCTCCCCCGCCTCCTCCCCCCCCTCCCCCGCCTCCTCCGGCCGGCGCCCCGATGCCTGCGGGCGCGGGTGCACCGTTCTCCGTGGGCAACGCGGTCGGCTACGGCTTCGACCACCCGATCACGAACCTCACCGAGGACCTGCACCGGCTCCGGCCCGCCAGGATGACCGTCGACAAGGAGCGCTCCCTCGCCTGGAAGGCGTTCGTCGAGGACCTGCTGGGCGACCTGCTCCCCGTGCGGCTCGTGGTGGCGTGGCACGACTTCAACACCCTGACCCAGCGGCTCGTGCACCTGATGGGGATGGAGAGCTTCTTCATCGCCTGCCACGAGGAGCCGGACGCGGTCCACGCCGTCATGGCCTACTTGCGCGACAACGCGCTCTCGATCATGCGCCAGCAGGAGGAGGCCGGGATCCTGGGGCTCAACAACGACCACCAGGAGGTCTGGTGGTCGGGGCACAACTACACGCACCAGCTGCCGCCGGCGGGCTACGACCCTGCGCACGTGACCTGGAAGGACCGCTGGCAGGCGACGAACCTCCAGGAGGCGACGGGCATGCGCCCGGCGATGGCGTCGGAGTTCCTCTACCCGTACGTCCACGAGATCGCGAAGCCGGTGGGCCTGCTGTACTACGGCTGCTGCGAGGCGGTCCACCAGAGCTGGGACGACATCCGGACGCTGCCCAACCTCAAGAAGGTGTCCATCAGCCAGTGGACCGACGAGGCGTTCATGGGCGAGGCCCTGCGCGGGCACGACATCGTCTACTCGCGCAAGCCGAACCCCAACTACCTCTCGGTCGACGAGGTGCTCGACGGGGACGCATGGGCCGGCCACATCCGCAGGACGCTCGAGGCGACGCAGGGCTGCTCAGTGGAGTTCCTCGTGCGCGACGTGTACACGCTGCACCACAACCTCGACAACGCCCGCCGGGCGGCGTCGATCGCCCTCGAGGTGATCGACCGGCACTGGCGGGCCTGAAGCCGCCTCGGGGACTCCCCCCAAAGACCTAGCCCGCGCGCGAGTCGACCGACCGCAGCCAGTTGCGCAGCTCGACCTGGCGGATCTGCGGGTCGATGATGTCGTCGCCCACGTTGAGCTCCGCGCGCAGCGCCGCCGAATCGGGGTGGGCGGCGAGCTCCTTCATGTTGGCGGCGTAGGCCGCGACCGACTCCTCGTCCGGGAAGAAGCCCTCGCGCACGAGGGCCTTGGCCCGGGCCGCGATCAGGCGGCCCATCTCGTGGAGGTTGTACTCGGGGTGGTACTGGGTGGCCCAGAAGGCGCCGCCCGCAGCGGACTCGACGATCGCGGCCTGGACGCGGCTGTGCTCGTTGGTGGCCAGCAGCGGGGTGCCGTCGGGGAGCCGCACCACCTCGTCGAGGTGCATGATGAAGGCGTCGAACCTGGCGGGCTTGCCCGCGTGCATCGGCTTGGTCGCCGCGGCGTCGGTCAGGACGATGCCCCGGGCGATGCCCCACTCGCGGCCACGCGGGTTGGCGGCCACCTCGCCGCCCGCCACCAGGGACGCCAGCTGGATCCCCCAGCAGCTGCCCCAGCACACCTTGCCCGCGTCGAGCAGCTGGCGGGCGAAGGCGATCTGGGGCGCCACCCGCGGGTCGTCGGTGTGGTAGACGGTGAGGTCCGAGCCGGTCCAGATGAACCCGTCGAAGTCGTCGATCGTGGTGCCGGCCGGGAGCCCGAAGTCCGGGTCGGCGATGTAGACGATCTCGGTGGTCGCGTTGGGGGCCTCCTTCGCCAGGAAGGCCCGGAAGAGGTCGTGCGGATGCCCGACGTCGGAGCGGTCGAAGTTCTCGCGGCTGGCCGCCGGGTAGCAGTTGACGATCAGGATCCGGTGCGCTGCGGTGGTGGTGGGCGACGTCATGCTCGGGCTCCGCGCTGTGGGAAGTCGGTGATCAGGCCGGTGATGCCCATCCGGGTCAGCCGGGCCATGTTCTCGGGTTCGTTGACGGTGTAGGGGTTGAGCCGGATCCCACGCGCGAGCTGCTCCGCGAGCTGCTCGTCGGTGACGCGCGTGATCCGCGGGTTGAACGCGTCGAAGAACGGGTCGGAGAAGTCGATGGGGTCGTCCGGGAACAGGCCCAGCAGGGCCTGGACCTCGAATTCGGGCCGGGCGCCCTTGAGCGCCTTGAGCCATTCGTGCCGCGCCGACGAGAACAGCAGGTGCTCGGGCCCGATCCCCACCTCGCGGACCAGCGCCAGCACGGCGCCGACCACGTCGAACGTGTCGTTGGGCCTGGGCTGCGCCTTGAGCTCGAGGTTCATGCGCCAGCCGAGCTCCATCGTGAGCTCGAGGGCCTCGCGGAGGGTCGGCACCCGCTCGCCGCGGTAGGACGCCAGCTCCGCGGCGGTGACCGCGCCCGCGGCCACCTGCCCGAAGGGGTCGTCGCGCTCGAAGAACGAGCCCGCGTCGAGCGTGCGGATCTCCGCCAGCGTGTACGTCGAGAACGGCGCCGGGACGCGGTCGGGGAACCTGGCCGCGACGTCAGTGGTCCGCATCATCGAGTCGTCGTGCATCAGGAACAGCCCGCCGTCCGCGGCGACCGCCGTGTCGGTCTCCCACAGGTCCGCGCCGAGCGCGTGCGCCCTCCTGGCCGCGGCGAGGGTGTTCTCCGGCGCGAGGCTCCGTGCGCCTCGGTGGGCGATGATCGCGGTCATTGATGCCTCGGTGCCGCCGCCGGTCTCGGCGGCCGTGCCTCGCTGGGTGCGGGGTGGGGGAGGGTCGTGCCCGGCGCCTCCCGAGGGGGCGCGAGACGCCACCGCCACTATACGGCGCGACAGCGCCGACCCGGGCCCGAGCGCCGGCGACGGCCGGTGGCGGGAGTTCGCCGAGCCCGCCGAACCGTCAGCCGACGGTCACGACCACGCTGCCGCGCTTGTGGTCCGCCTCGACGTACCGGTGGGCCTCTGCGATCCGGTCCAGCGGATAGACGCGGTCGATGACCGGCACGACCGCGCCGGCGTCAACGAGCTCGGCGATGTGGACGAGGTCGGCGGCGGAGAACCCCGGCGTCCCGTCGTCGACCGAGACGTGCCGCCCGCCGGGCGTCAGGGCCCGCCGGCACGCGTCCCTCAGCGGCGAGCCCCTTCGCTTCCCGACCGCGTCGAGGACGAGGTCGTACGCAGCTCCCGCCGCCGGCGCGGCGTCGTGCATGTAGTCGAGCGTCGAGGCGGCCTCCAGGTTCCACACCAGCTCGGCGTTGCCGGGGCCGCAGGCAGCCGTCACGACGGCGCCCGCATGCCTCGCGAGCTGGACGGCGGCGGTCCTGATCGCGAAGCGACTGGAGGTTGCGCAACGCCACCGCGTGGTCGATGGGCGCTGGTGACGCGAATCGCGCCGTGTAGGGGCCCTGCCCCGGGACGCGTGCGAGCGCCTCGGCGACGCGGTTGGCGAACTCGATCGTCTGGCCGCGCTCGACGAACGCGATCGGGAACACGATCGCCCCGCCGCCGCTGTTCGTCACGGAGATGCCCTGCTGGAGGGCGTGGCTCAGCACGATCGCGCTGACCACGATGAGCAGCAGGGCGCGGAGGGGGACGATCCCGGGCACGAGCAGCCCGAAGAGGGTCCCGATCGGCCCGAAGATGACCGCGCCGGCCGCGAACCGCGTGCAGGCCTCGATGCCGGCGATGTTCTCGACCAAGGTAGCCGACGAGCTCGGCGTCTCGCCGGAGACGGTCCGCCGCTGATTCGGATGCGGGCACGCCGGGTCAGCGTGCTGCTCGTCAACGGGCGGCGGACGTTCCGTGTCCTCCGACCCGAGCTGGAGCGGTTCAAGGCGGCCCACGTGATGGACAGCGTGACCGACGACTGGGAATGAGTGAACCGCGGGCATGGGCCAGGCGGCCGCGCAGGCGGGAGATTCGGGGGGTCGACCATGACGCTCAAGGTCAGGTGTCCGCTGTGCCTCGAGGAGACGCCGATCGACCGAGGCGCCTCTCGCGCCGGCCGCGACTTCCGCTGCGAACGCTGCGGAGTGGTCGTCCCCCTGGGCGAAGTCGCGAGATCGGCTGCAACGCCCTTCGAGCCGCAGGGGTGGGCGCTTGCCTACTTGTCTCCACCTTGATCGTGTCGGACAATGAATCAGAAGGCCGCGAACGTGCCCGCCGCTAGACAGTAGGCTGACTTGGCAGACGATCCCAACTCCAGCGACCTGGCCGGGCAGGAGTCCCGCGGAGAGGAAGAGCAAGAAGTGCCCCAACCCCTTCCCGAGTGGGAGCTGCTCCTCGACGCTGCCGCGCGCCTCCACGGGATCCTGCCCGACGTGACTCTCGTCGGCGGCACCGCCGCGGCGCTCGACGCCGGTCACCGACGATCGATCCACGCCGATCATGTGATGATCGGGCTCATCGACCGCTTCGACGAGGTGCTCGCGGAACTCGAGTCGGTGGCCGGCTGGAAGACCGCTCGAGTGAAGCGGCCTGTCGCGATCTACGGGAGCCTGGACGGGATCCTTACGACCGTTCGCAATCAGATTCGCGCTGCCCCGCTCGAGACTGTCGAGATCGAGGTCGCAGGCCGCAGGCTGCGCGTGCCAACGCGGCGGGAGATCCTGCGGATCAAGGCGTGGTTCGTCGTGACGCGGAACGCGACGCGGGACTACCTCGATGTCGCGGCCATCGCGGCCAAGCTCGGGGATGCCGAGCTGCTCGCAGCCCTGGCCTCGCTGGATCGCCTCTACGCCCAGCCTGGCGATTCTGGGGCGGTGCGGCAGCAGGTCATGCGCCAACTCGCCTCGCCCAGGCCGTTCGACCTCGATCGCGTGAAGCTCGCCGAGTACAAGGGCCTCGTGTCGCAGTGGCGCGACTGGGCGACGGTTGTCGCCGAGTGCCGCCGCGTCGGATCTCTCATGGCCGCTGCGGTTGCCAACCGGCGTGCTGGCTGGACCGACATTCGAGCGTAGGATTGCGCAATGCGCCACCGGCATCTCCGAGGCCAGCGTCTGACGCTCGCCGCCCTCGACGATCTCCTCGAAAACGGGACCCTCGCTGACTGGCGTCCCGTGCTCGCGCGCGTCCGGCGAGAGCCAGATGGCGACGTGGCGACGAAGATCGAGACGCTCTTGCGCTCCCGCGACTACGAAGAGACTGGGGCGCTCTGGCAGGCGGTCATTGCCGACGCTCGCGGCCGCGCGGCGTCTGGGAGGTCGGCGCGCTAGTCATCGCCAGGCCGAGCAGGGTTGAGAACGCTCCCTCCGCGTCGCCTCGGAACTCGGTCCGAAAGCAGAACTCGGCAAGGTAGGACGCGAGGTCACTCGGCGGCTTGTTGTAGGTGCCAAGCAACCATCGCTTGAATCGGCTGGTCGTCTCATCAGCCGCTGGCGTGGCGCGATTCGCGGCTCCGCGAGCGAGGCCGCCGCGCGGGAGCGGAATGCGGGACCAAGCGAAGCCGGCCGCCGGCAAGCCGCGGTATCCCTCGTGTCCATCGGTGACCACCGTCGAGCCCCGCTTGACGAGGCGCTCGATGGCGAGCACGAGCGTGGCTCCGCTGCGATCTGGCACGATCACGAGACGCGTCCGCGCGTTTCCACGCTGAACGACCACCAGTACGGTCGTCTTGTCGCCGGCGAAGCCCCGCTTGCCGGGTGCGAAGCCGCCGAGGGCCATCTCATCGGCCTCGACGGTGCCCTCGAGCGGTGGCAGGTCGAGCGTCCCCATCGATCGGCGCAGCCGCTCCAGGATGTGCCATCGAGTCTTGTGGCTGGCGATACCCAACGTGCCCCCCAGGGTCCGGGCGTTCAATCCAGGCTGCGTTGCCACGAGATACGCCGACCAGAACCAGGTCGTCAGCGGCAGCCTCGATCGGTGAAGCGCCGTGCCCGCAGTGATACTCGTCTCCTGCCGGCACGCCTGGCATACGAAGCGTCCGCCTTCGCGCTCCCATGCCTCGTGGTGCCCGCAAGCCCGGCAACGGAAGCCGTTGGGCCATCGGGCGGCCACGAGCCACGTGTGACAGGCGTCGTCGTTCGGGAAGAGGGCCTGGAAGTCGGCAATCGACACGGGGAAGGGCAGGCTCACCGAGGTATTGTCGGAGTGGTGTAGTCAAGTGGTCAAGCGCCTAAGGGTGACGATGCCGTGGGAGGGTTGGCAGGGGCCAACATGGCGTCTGAAGTCGAGTGGGCACCATGATCGGATCGTGTCGGCCCCGACGAGCCGAGACCATCTCATCCGGTCTATCAGCGAGCCGGACAGACCGATGGCGTGTGGCACCGCGCCGGTACTGGCGCTCGCTTGCCGGCTCATGCTGGCGCCACCGCAACGTGGGCCCCGGCGTCACTCCGGAGCCCACGTGAGCGCGCGCGGATGGACCCTCAGTTCACGACGTTGGCGTGGACCTTCACGTTGTTGGTGAACGAGGGGTCGGCGCCGATCGGGACGCAGTAGGCAGAGCTGGGACAGGCAAGATACCCGGCGCCCGAGATCGTGTTCGCGATGATCTTGTCGTTGTTGCCCTGGTCGGCGACGCCCGCCTGGTATCCGAAACCGCCGTAGCCGTTGCTCAGCCCGGCGTTCGAGATGGTGTTGTTGACGACCTTCACGTTGGTGGCGGTCGTCGCCGGGTCTCCGTACCAATCCGCGAGGTTCGTCAGCCAGACCCCGATGTCGTTGTTGACGACGGTGTTGCCGACGATCTGTGTCCCCGTCGTGTACGGCGTGCCGACGCCGTAGCCAGGCCCGCCGACCACGATGATGCCGCCGGAGACGGTGCTCGCGCCGGTGTACGAGTTGCCCGAGACCGTGTTCCACATGACAGACGCCGACGCGCCGTAGCCGATCTGGATCCCGTTCTGGGCGATCCAGCTGACCGGACCCTGGCCGGTCACCGTGTTGTTGCTGATCGCGACGCTGACGCCGCTCCCATTGGCGACGATGCCACCCTTCTGGTAGTTCCAGATCATGTTGCCGCCGATCGTGCCGCTGGACGTGCTGCCATAGGCGTAGTAGATCCCCACGCCGTGTTGTGTGCCATTGAGCGGCGTCTCGCCGATGTCGTGGATCGAGCTGTTGGTGACATCGACGGCCGCGCCGTTCACCACCACGCCGAAGTAGTTCGCGCCGTGGATGTTGGCGCTACTCACGAGGCCCGTGCCGGTGCTGAAGTAGACGCCGATGTTGCAGCCGATCGCGTTGACCTCGCCAGTGACGGTCGTCGACGGGTTGATCACCGCTGCGGTGAGGTTGGTGCTGTCGCGGACAAAACCCGTCGGCGTGCACGAGGTCGCTGCGACGGACGGCACGATGGCGACTACCAAGAGTCCGGCGAGGAGGGACGCGGCAGGAATGAGTGCGGTGATAGATCTGCGCATGAGGTTCTCCAGTCCTGATTGCCACATCGGGTTGTGCGCCACGACGCACACACGCGGGAGGATCGAGCGTCGGAAACGCTGGTCGGCACCGGTTTGAGCAGCCACCCCCCCTCTCGGCGCGGTGAGTCCCCGCCCCGGCGAGATCTCCACGCCAGCATCCCCGGACTGACTGTGACCATCGGCAGATGGTGAATCGGTACTTTCGTACGACGTCTGAACGCCCGACGCAACGGCCGGACGGCGTGAGTCGGGCAGGAAGTGGTGCTGACCTGCACCGGACCGGATCGGTACAAGGGCCTGACGACCGACCAGCGTGCTCCCGCGGACACATCGCGAGCAGCGTGGCCATCCGGCGATTCCCCGCAACCTGCACGATGGCAACGTCGTGTTGGGCCAGGGTGCCCTGGAACCCGCGGTCGAATGGACGAGCGACCCGGCACGACGAACCGCGACCCACACTGTTCGGCCGCGCCCACCTCGGGGAGCACGGAGCCGGAGACGACCCCAGCCGCGCAGTCAAGCGCGTGGCGCGCCCATGCGCCCTGCAAAGCCGCGCGCGCCTCCCGCCGGCCTGCCGACAATCCCAAAGTCGGTTCCGCTCGCATTCGAACGCGGCACATGCGTAGAGCGCCATGTCGGCGCATCGGGGTAGCGGTGCCCCTTGCGGGTCGGCCGCCGCCACTACCACGTCTTGGCCATCGACCACGGTCGTGTCGGCGACCCCCGGCGGGAGGTACGTCTCGGGACCGCAGTGATCGGTCGTGGCGCTGACCCAACCGAGCGCCTCGATGGGCTCCTCCGAGTCCCCGACCAGCGCCGCGACGAGCAGGACGTCATGGCCGATGTCGTCGGCCGTCAGCAGGACGATCTCGGCCGGGTCAGGCCGAGGCGAGTCCTCACCCACCGATCGGTAGCCCGCGGGCGTGTAGGGTCAGTCCAGCCGCCACCACGGAGGTCCTGCCAGACCCGGCGACCAACGGGCACGCGCCACGTGTCCAGCTCACCCGCAGCACCTGCTGCACATCCGGTTTCGCGTCAGCGCGCACGGCCCGCATAGCCCCGTCTCGGGCAGCATTCAGGACGGCGAATCCCGCGAAGGCGGTCCTCTCTGCGGGAGACGGATCGGTCAACTGCCGGTACGCGTCGTCCACCGCCCACAGCGCAGCGACGACCTGACCGGGCATGACGGCTGCGTGCCCCTGCCACGCGCGGCGAAAGTCTGCACCCGCGGACTGTGTGGCTGCCGCGAGCCGTGTCCGGGTGGCTTCATCCATCCATACCGGAGTCGCCC
>JAKAHU010000053.1 GCA_021825385.1 Chloroflexota bacterium
CTTGAACGTGATCTGGAACCCGACCGCCTCGAGGTCACGCGCGATCGCCTCGGCCAGGCCCTTCGGGTCCGGCATGTACGGGCGCGCGACATCGGACGGGTAGTAGAAGGTGATCTTCAGCTTGTCCGCCGACAGGCCGGACTTGGCGATGTACTCCTTGGCCTTGGCTGGGTCGTACGTCGGCAGCCCGAGCGGCTTGGCGTACTGGGTGCCGAGCGGCATCCAGTTGTCGGCCGGGACGGCCAGGCCGGCGTAGAACGCGTCGATGTACGACTGGCGGTTCAGGGCGTACGCGATCGCGAACCGGATGTTGATGTTGTCGAGCGGCGGATGGGTCTGGTTCATCTGGAGCAGGCCGATGTTGCACGACTCGCCGCGGTCGATGACCTGGAGGGTCGGATCGGCCTTGACCGTCGCGACATCGTTCGGCGAGATCGTCTGGGCGAAGTCGATGTCACCGGCCTGGAGCGCGTTCAGCTCGGCGGTCTGGTCGGCGTACGGCTTGTAGACGATCTTGTCCAGATGGGCCGCCCGGGCGGGGTCCCAGTAGTCCGGGTTCTTGACGATCGACACGTGGTCGTTGGGGACCCACTCGGCAAACTTGAAGGGTCCGGTCCCGACCATGCCGGTCCCCTGGCCCTGGGCGTACTTGCTCTTGCTCGGATCCGGGTTGTCCGCGTCGCCGGCCTTGAGGGCGGTCGGGCTCTGGATGCCGAACTGGGGCAGGGTCTGGCTGAGCAGGAAGTTGCTCTGCGGCTGCTTCAGGGTGAAGACGACCGTGTTCGCATCGGGCGTCGTGACCGAGGCCAGGTTGGACTTGTCCCCCCAGCCGAAGACCGCTCCGAAGTAATAGTTGTACGCGTCGCGCAGCTCGACCGGTGCGTTCAGCTGGCGCTCGTAGTTGTACTTGACGGCCGCCGCGTCGAGCGGGGTGCCGTCGTGGAACTTCACGCCCTGGCGGACCTTGAACGTGTACGTCTTGCCGTCCGGGCCGACCTCGGGCAGCGCCTCGGCCAGGATCGGGACGACCTCGCTGGTCGTGCCTGGCTTCAGGCCGACGAGGCCCTCGATCACGTTCTCCATGATGTAGGTCGAGTTGCTGTCGCTGACGAGGGTGGGGTCGGCGAGGACCATGTCACCCGGCAGACCGACGATCAGCGTGCCGCCCTCTTTGACCCCAGAGGGGCTCTCGGAGGGCGCGGTCGAGGGCGCCTCGGACGGCGGCGCCGCGGACGGTGCCTCGCTGGCGGATGGCGACGGGCTGGCAGCCCCGCCGCAGGCCGCGAACAGGACCGCGGCCGTGGCGATCAGCGTCCCGGTGCGGAATCGCAACATGCACTCTCCTCCAACTCGCTGCGCGGTGGTCCGTGTCCACCCGACCGGCACCGGGCGGTCCATCACGTTCCGCATCCGCGCATGATACCCCTACCGAATGACCGAACAGGACCGGTCCGCACTCAGGCCGGGGCGCTCGGGGCGCTCGTCGTCGCGGGCCCAGCCGCCGGGGCCGGTCCGACCGGGCGGCCGACGACCTCGCTGACGAGCGCATCGGAGACCTGGTCGACGAAGTGGCAAGCGACCCGGTGGCCGGCGCCGATATCGAGCAGCGGCGGCTCCTGGGTCTCGCAGCTGGCCGGGTTGCCGAGCCGCTCGCGCAGCCAGCAGCGGGTGTGGAACCGACAGCCAGGCGGCGGCGCCGCGGGCGAGGGGACGTCGCCCTTGAGCACGAGCCGCTTCTTGCGGATCCGGGGGTCGGGCTCGGGGACCGCGGACAGGAGGGCGATCGTGTACGGGTGGCGAGGCCGGGAGTACAACTCGGCCACGTCGGACTCCTCGACCAGCTTGCCCAGGTACATCACCCCGACCCGGTCGCTCAGGTACTGGACGACCGAGAGGTTGTGGGCGATGAACAGGTAGGTCAGCCCGAAGGCACGGCGCAGGTCGAGCAGCAGGTTGAGGATCTGGCTCTGGATCGAGACGTCGAGCGCCGAGACCGGCTCGTCGCACACGACGAACTCCGGGTCGAGGACGAGCGCGCGGGCGATCCCGATCCGCTGGCGCTGGCCGCCCGAGAACTCGTGCGGGTAGCGCCGGGTGTAGTCGCGCCGCAGCCCGACCGCCTCGAGGTAGTCCTCGACCCGCTTGTCGCGGACCTTGCGGTCGCCCCAGCGGTTCTCCCGGTCGGCCTGGGCGATCAGCCCCTCGCCGATGATGTCGCTGACCGGCATCCGCGGGTTGAGCGAGCCGACCGGGTCCTGGAAGATGATCTGCATCCGGCGCCGCAGCCGCCGCAGGTCGTCGCCCTTCTTGGCGAAGATGTCCTCGCCCCCGATCGTGGCCCGGCCGGCCGTTGGCTCGAGGAGCCGGATCAGGGTCTTGCCCAGGGTCGACTTGCCGCAGCCCGACTCGCCCACCAGGCCGTACACCTCGCCCCGGCGGACGTCGAAGCTGACCCCGTCGACGGCCTTCACGTCGCCCACCTTGCGTCGCAGGAGCCCGCCGTAGATCGGGTAGTACTTGACCAGGTCGCGGACCGAGACGAGGACCTCGCCGGCCGGGGCACCGTGGGCCGCCGCGGCGCCGGCCGCATCGACCGCGGCACCCTGTCCTGCCGCCGCGACCACCCCGGCCGCCGGGACGCCCGGTGCGCCCGGACCTCCGCTCATCCCGGTGCTCATGAGCGCACCCCGGTCGACAGCTCGCCGGCCACCCGCTGAGCGCCCCGCTTCGGGGCCGGGAAGCCGGGCGCCGGGGTGTAGAGCCAGCAGGCGACGTCGGGCGGGTCGGCCTCCTCGATCCGCGGGTCGAGCGTCCAGCACGGCTCGAAGGCGTACGGGCAGCGCGGCGCGAAGTTGCAGCCCTCGGGCATGTTGAACGGGTTCGGGACGGTGCCCTTGATCACGTTCAGGCGCTGGCCGCGCATCGCGCGCGAGGGGATCGAGCGGATCAGGCCCTCGGTATAGGGGTGCTTGGGCGACAGGAGCACCTCCTCGACGCTGCCCCGCTCCACGATCCGCCCGGCGTACATGACCGCGATGTCGTGGACCATCTCCGCCACGACACCCAGGTCGTGGGTGATCAGCAGGAGCGCCGCGCCGGTCTGATCCTGGAGCGTCCTGATCAGCTCGAGGATCTGGGCCTGGATCGTCACGTCGAGGGCGGTCGTCGGCTCGTCGGCGATCAGCAGCTTCGGGTCGCAGGAGAGGGCCATGGCGATCATCACCCGCTGGCGCATCCCGCCCGACATCTCGTGCGGATACTGCTTCACCCGCCGCTCCGGGTTGTTGATCCCGACCGCCTTGAGCGACTCGATCGCCTTGTTCCAGGCCTCCTTGCGGCTCAGGCCCTGGTGGAGCATCACCGCCTCGGCAATCTGGTCGCCGATCGTGAAGACCGGGTTCAGGCTGGTCATCGGCTCCTGAAAGATCATCGCGATGTCGTTGCCGCGGACCTCGCGCATCTCGTCTTCGGAGAGCTTGAGCAGGTCGCGCCCCTCGAAGATGATCTCGCCCGAGGCGATCTCGGCCGGAGGGATGTCGAGCAGGCGCATGATCGTGAGGGCGGTGACGCTCTTGCCACAGCCGGACTCCCCGACCATGCCCAGGGTCTGGCCCCGGCGGATCGAGAAGCTCACCCCGTCGACCGCGCGCACGGTCCCGTCCATGACGTGGAAGTAGGTCCGCAGGTCCCGGACGTCGAGGAGGATATCGTTCGCGGGCCGGTCGTCGGCCCGGCCCGGCGAGGCCATCGAGACGGACACGCGGCTACTCCTTGCTGCGCGGGTCGAGGGCGTCCCGCAGGCCATCACCAATGAAGTTGACCGCCAGCACGGTGAAGATGATCGCCAGGCCGGGGAAGGCCGGCCACCACCAGTTGCCAAGCGGGATGAAGGTCAGCGCATTCGAGAGGATGTTGCCCCAGGTTGGGTAGATCGGGTTCACCCCGAAGCCGAGGAAGCTGACGAACGCCTCGGCGATGATGTTGGCCGCGATCAGCAGGCTGGCCGAGACGATGATCGGGCTCATGGCATTGGGCAGGATGTGGCGAAAGATGATCCGTCGGTCGCTCAGTCCGACCGCCCGGGCGGCCTGGACGAACTCGAGCTCGCGGATCGAGAGGAAGAGCGAGCGGGTCAGGCGGCTGATCGTCATCCACGAGAAGAGCCCGAAGATGATGATGATCAGGATCACGTTGCCGTTGCCGAAGAAGCGGCTGGCGACGAGGATGACGAACAGAAGCGGCAGGCTGAGCATGACGTCGACGATCCGCATCAGGATGTTGTCGACCCAGCCGCCGAAGTAGCCCGCCACCGAACCGATCGTCGTCCCGATCAGGACCCCGACCGACATGCTGCTGAAGCCGATGAACAGCGAGGTCCGGGCGCCGTTGACGACGAGCAGGAGGACGTCGCGCTGGAGACCGCCCGTTTCGCCGAACGGATGGGCCAGGGACGGCGGTCGGCCCTGGTAGACGATCTGGTCCGGCTTCGGGATGACGTCGAATTCGAAGGGCATGAAGATCGGACCGACGATCGCGACGGCGACGAAGAAGCCGAGGATCCCCAGCCCGATCAGGGCCAGGCGGTGCCGCTTGAAGCGGCGCCAGGCGAGCTGCCACTGGTTGAGCGACTCGAGGCCGACCTCGTAGTCGACGGCGCTCCCTTCCTGGCGGATGAGGTCGACGATGTCCGGCTGGGAGCCGGGCTGAACAGGGGTCATCGGTGACTCGATCTCAGTACTGAATCCGCGGGTCGACGATCGCGTACGTGATGTCGGCGATCAGGTTGGCCAGGACGACCAGGATCGAGGTGATCAGCAGGAGGCCCATCAGGGTCGGATAGTCGAACGAGCGGGTCGCCTCGATCGTCATCCGTCCGATCCCGGGCCAGGAGAAGATCGTCTCGGTCACGATCGCCCCGGTGAACAGGAACGGGATCTCGAGCCCGATGTTCGTCACCACCGGCAGGAGCGCGTTGCGCAGGGCGTGCTTGAAGATCACGACCCGCGTCGGCAGCCCCTTCGCCTTTGCCGTCCGGACGTAATCCTGGCTGAGCGCCTCGAGCATGCTCGAGCGGATGAACCGTGAGTCACCGGCGATGTTGACCACGACCAGGGTGAACACGGGCAGGATCAGGTGCTTGACGATGTCCGCGATCGCCGTCCCCGGTTTGGCCGCGAAATACTGCCAGTATTCGTTGCTCCCGAACGGGGGCGAGAGGCGGGTCTCGGTCATTCCGCCGGCGGGCAGGATGTTCAACCCCGGACCGCTGAACAGGAAGATGAGCATGATTCCGAGCCAGAACGTGGGCATCGCGTAGCCGACGTAGGCGAACACGGTCGCCGCCTGGTCGAAGAGCGAATAGCGGTGGATCGCCGCGTAGACCCCGATCAGGAGCGCGACGAGGATCCAGATCACGAGGGCATTGCCGGCCAGGATGAACGTCGGCAGGGCGGCCCGGGCGATCCGTGAGGCAACCGGCTCACCGGTGTCGATCGAGACACCGAGGTCGCCGTGGAGCAGGCCGTTCGTCACGCCGCTGATCGAGGTCGGCAGGAAGGCCGGCCAGCCGGTCGGGCCGACGAACACCGCCAGCCCCTCGTTGTCCGGGTTGCAGACGCCCATCCAGCGGCAGTACTGGACGGGGATCGGCTGGTCGAGGCCCCACGCTTTCTTGAACTTGTCGCGGTCGGCCTCGGTGAACTTCGGGTTGTTGGCGAAGCGGGCGGTCGGGCCGCCCGGCGCGGCCAGGAGGATCGCGTAGACCACGATCGTGATCCCGAACAGGACCGGGATCGCCTGGATGAGCCGGCGGATGATGTACTTGGTCACGTACCCGCGAACCTCAGGGGCTAGAAGGGCGGTCGGGCCGCCCGGCGCCGGAAGGATACGGCGATCGGGCGGGGCAGGTCATGAAGGAGGGCCCGGGGCGCGTACGCCACGGGCCCTCCACTCAGGCGAGGGACGCTCCTGAGCGCCTGCTCGTCAGGGCTTGATGAACCAGTCAGCGATGTTCCAGGTGTAACCGGTGGAGGTCGGGTTGCCGGTCCAGTTGCCGATCTTGGTGCTGACCAGGTTGACGTCCTTGCGGAAGTAGAGCGGCACCTCGACGACCTTCTCGACGTACAGCTTCTGGAACTCGGCCATCAGCTCCTTCGCCTTGGCGAAGTCGACGGTCCCCTTCAGCTCATCGAGAACGCGGTCGATGTCCGGATCGTTGATCTGGGCGTCGTTCTGGCCCTTGGGGGCCTCCTGGCCCGAGTGGTAGACGGGATAGTTCGACTGCGGGCTGAGCGGCACCGAGAAGGCGTGCTCGGCCACGTCGAAGTTGTGGCGCGAGAGGTTGCACGGGGTCTGGTCGGTGCTCTCGTTGTAGGAGGCGAAGATGTCGGCCGGCGAGACGGCGTTGACCGTCGAGGCGACGCCGATCTCCTTGAGCCAACCCGAGATCAGGGCCAGGGTGTCCTGGCGCTGCTGGCGGGTCGTCGTGCACAGCTTCACCTCGGCTCGCACGCCGTCCTTCTCACGGACGCCGTCGGCGCCCGGCTTCCAGCCGGCCGCGTCGAGGATCGACTTCGCCTTCTCGAGGTCGAACGGGGTCTTCGTCGGCTCGGTGTAGTACCAGGCGAACGGCGAGACGTTCGTCCAGGCGATCTCCGCATTGCCGGCCAGGACCCGGGTGTTGATCTCGTCCTTGTTGACCGCGAGGGCGAGGGCCTGGCGCATCGCCAGGTCGCCCATCGTCTTGCTCCCCCAGTTCGGGCGCAGGAACTCGTAGAGCAGGGCCGGCTGGGCCTTCACCTGGTCGCCGAGGTCCTTGACCTTGGGCAGGTCGCCGTCGGTCAGGTCACCGGCCTGGTCGATCTCGCCGGCCCGGTAGCCCGCGATCATCGCGTCGGCGTCGCCGTACCACTTGAAGACGACGCTGTCGAGATAGGCCGGCTCACCGGTGATCGGGTTCTTGTACAGGTCATTCCGGACGAGCCGCAGCTCCTGGCCCGGGGTGATCGACTCGAACTTGAACGGACCGGAGACCGGGACCTTGGGCATGTCGGCGTTCGACCAACCCTTGCCCGAGACCTGGTCCTTGACCGGGATCGTCGTGATGTAGTGCTTCGGGAGCACCCAGCTGAAGAGAACGAGGTAGTCGAAGTAGATGTTCTTGAAGTGGACGACGACGCTCGTCGGCGACGGGCAGTCGATCGCGGTGATGTCCTCCCAGCCGCTCGTGCCGCCGTAGAGGCCGGTGTTGTCCTTGTCCATCACCCACTTCCAGGTGGCGACGACGTCGTCGCAGGTGATCGGCTGGCCGTCCGACCAGACCTGGCCGTCGCGCATCGTCCAGGTGACGGTCATCGCGTCGCCGCCGTCACCGGGCACCTTGACCCCGCCATTGGCGAGGGTCGGGGCCGGGTCGGCGGCAAGGTCGGTGGCGTACTTGAAGTCGTCGGTCGTCGTCACGAAGCCGCGGAAGGTCGCCGTCCCGATGTTCGCCTCGATCACCTGGCCCTGGTAGTACGGGTTCCAGAGGTTCGCTTCCTGCCAGTCACCGATGATCACCGTGCCGCCCTTCACGCCCTGGACGCGGCGGGTCGGGTAGGTCGACGTGAACAGGTCGACCGCCTCGGCGGCCGACGGGGATGGGGCGGCGCTCTCGCTCGGCGGCGGAGCCGCTGATTCCGAGGCCGATGGTGACGGGCTCGCTGCGCCCTGGCAGGCCCCGAACACGATCGCCGTGCTCGCGAGCAGGCCGAATAGCCGCTTCCTCATCAATGGTCCTCCACTCGGGGTCGTAGACCCGCTACTCCCACTCCACAGCCCGCCACCCTGCGCCAGGGCGCGCCCCCCGCCGACAGCGGAGGCCTCGGCCCGGACGCTGCCCTCCGGCAAGGGAAGGTCGGGATGAACGCGCTCGAACGTGCAGGAACGATGGCCGCTGCGTTGCCGGTACTATGGGGACGCCGGACCGGCGGTGTCAACCCAGCCCGGGCACGGTCTCGTCGTCGCTCGCCACCTCCTTCGCGGCCGGCCGCCGGCCGGCCCGCCTCATTGCGGCCGGGTCACGGGCGGGACTGGCTCGCCCGCCGCCTCCGGCGCACCCGCATCGCGGGCCCGGTCGGGATCCGGCCGAGGGGTCACTGCCCGCCAGTCGACCGGCGGCTGGACGGGCGGCCCGGCCCGCTGAGCCATGATGAACTGGACCTCGGCCAGCCGCTCCGCGGCCGTGCCCTGGCGGGCCTGTTCGACGAGCAGGACCGGGTCGGTGCCTGGCTCCTCGAACGCCCCGCCGGGTCGCGTCCAGGCCAGTGAGGGCCCGAGCACGAGCGCCACGAGGGCGGCTCCGACGACCAGGCCGGCCATCGGGATCCGGCTGCGCCAGGCCGGCGGGGCCGGTCGTCCAAGCCGGTCCCGGACCGCTGGCCAGGCCCGCTCGGACGGATGGGCGGTCCGCGCGTCGGCCCACAGCCTGCGGAGCGCCAGGCTGGTCAGCGTGAGCTCGACCAGCTCCGACTCGCAGGCCCGACAGCGATCGAGATGGGCCAGCGCCCGATCGGTCGCCGGGCCACGTTCCTGGCGCTCGACGAGGTCGAGCAGGACCGGCCGGTGCCGGAGACAGGCCAAGCGGCGGCGGCCGATCACCGGCTTCCTGCCTCCGCCCTGGCCTCGACCGCCGGGCCGATCGGCCCGAGGCGCTCCGCCGGCTCCCCGCCCGGCCCGAGGCGGAGCCGGAGCGTCTCCAGGGCGTAGTGCAGCCGCGACTTCACCGTGCCCAGGCGGATGCCCAGTGCGGCGGCGGTCTCCTGCAGCGACAGGCCGTGAAGGTAGTAGAGCACGACCACACTCTGGTGCTTCGGCGGCAGGGCGGCGATCCCGTCGCGGACCGCCTGGCGCAGCTCCTCCCGTTCGGCCCATTCGGCCGGCTCGACCGACCGGTCGCGCAGAGTCGCGACCTCCGCCGTCCCGATCGGGCCGGCCTGGAGACGCCGGCGGCCGAGTCGCGAGTAGCACAGGTTGAGCGCGACGCGGTGGAGCCAGGGCAGTGGCGACACGTCCGGTCGCAGGCTCGCCCGATGACGGTAGGCGCGCACGAACGTGTCCTGGAGGATCTCCTCGGCCACCCCGTGATCACCGGTCAGCCCGTACGCGGTCCGGTAGATCAACGTCCGATGGCGCTCGAAGAACTGCTCGAAGGCCTCGAGATCGTCCGCCTGGAGCCGGCGCACGAGATCCGCATCCGAACACTGACCGCCGCTCCCGGCGGACGACGGGTCGATGGCCGCCACACTCCCTTCGTGGGGAACGCAGGTTGCGCGCCTCGTCAACACGATACGCCGGCGGACCGCGAAAGGTTCAGCTCCCGGCACCGGTCAGTCAGGGCACGGCGTCTCCAGGCCGGCCATCGGGCGCCAGCGCAGGTTCGGCTGGCGGGCGGCGGCCGCCTCGTCGAGCCGGCGGACCGGCGTCGCGTGCGGGGCATCGTGGACCAGCTCGGGGGTCGCGTGCGCCTCGGCGGCGATCGCGATCAGGGCGTCGGCGAAGGCGTCGAGCGTCTCGAGCGACTCGGTCTCGGTCGGCTCGATCAGCATCGCCTCCTCGACGATCAGCGGGAAGTAGATCGTGGGTGGATGGAAGCCGTGGTCGATCAGCCGCTTGGCGATGTCGAGGGTCCGGATTCCCGTCTCCTTCCTGATCGTCTGGGCCGCGGCGACGAACTCGTGCTTGCAGGGCCGGTCGTAGGGGATGTCGTACGTCCCGGCCAGGCGGTGCTTCAGGTAGTTCGCGGCCAGAACCGCGTCCTCACTCACCTCGCGCAGCCCGGACCCGCCGTGGGCGCGGATGTAGGCATAGGCGCGGACGAGGACCCCACTGTTGCCGACGAAGCTGCGCATCCGCCCGATGCTCGTCGGGCGCTCCCCGGGACGCTCGAGCCGGTACCTGCCGTCCGGCTCGCGCAGGACACGGGGCGAAGGCAGGAACGGCAGCAGCTTCTCCCCCACTCCGACCGGTCCGGCCCCCGGGCCACCGCCGCCGTGGGGGGTGGAGAAGGTCTTGTGAACGTTGAAGTGCATGACGTCGAAGCCCGCCTCGCCGGGCTTGAAGTGGCCCATGATCGCGTTCAGGTTCGCCCCGTCCATGTAGGCCAGGGCACCGACGGCGTGGACGTCTGCCAGGAGCTCCCCGATCCGGGCCTCGAACAGGCCGAGGGTCGAGGGGTTCGTGATCATCACCGCCGCCGTCCGCGGTCCAAGCGCGGCCCGGAAGGCGTCGAGGTCGACCCCGCCGTCGGCGGCCGAGGGGACGGTCACGGTCCGGAACCCGGCCATCGAGGCGGTGGCCGGGTTCGTGCCGTGCGAGGAGTCCGGGACGAGGACCTCGGTCCGCTCGAGATCACCGCGGCTCCGGTGGTAAGCGCGAACCATCAGGATGCCGGTCAGCTCGCCCTGGGCGCCCGCCGCCGGTTGGAGGGTGACGGCACGCATCCCACCGATCTCGGCCAGCGCCTCCTGGAGCTCCCAGAGCAGCTGGAGTGTGCCCTGGGCGACCTCGTCGGGGGCGAGCGGATGGAGGTTGGCGAACCCGGGCAGGCGGGCCGCCCACTCGTTCAGCTTCGGGTTCCACTTCATCGTGCACGAGCCGAGCGGGTAGAAGCCGGTGTCGACGGCATAGTTGAGCTGACCGAGGTTGACGTAATGGCGGACGACCTCGGGCTCGTTCAGCTCGGGCAGTGCCGCCGGCCGCGAGCGGCGCTGGCCGGCCGGGATCCGCTCGAGAGCGTCCTTCGGAGGATGCGGGATCTTGCCGTCGCCGCGCCCGGGTCGCGAGCGCTCGAAGATCGTGGGCTGGAGCCGCTCGCCGATGACGCTCATCGAACACCTCCCGCCGGGGCGCCGACCGCGAGGCCGCCCTCGGCGCCCAACCCGGCCGCTGAGCCCGCACCCAGTTCCTCGCCCAGGGCCCAGGCAAAGAGGTCGATCTCCTCGCTCGTCGTCACCTCGGTCGCGCACACGAGGAGCCCGTCGGCGAGCCGCGCCTCGTCCGGCTCCGCCTCGGCCAGGGGCAGCCCGGCGAGTACGCCGTGGCCGAGCAGGCGCCGATGAATCGTGGCCGCGTCCGGGACCCGGACGACGAACTCGTTGAGGTACGGGCCGGCGTGCATGCGAGGAGCGCCGGCCGCGGCCAGGGCCGCCTCGAGCTCGGCGGCCCGGGCCGCCCCGAGGGCCGCCACGTCACGCAGGCCGTGCGGCCCGATCGCGGCCAGGTAGACGCTCGCCGCGAGGGCCAGGAGGGCCTGGTTCGTGCAGATGTTGCTGGCGGCCTTCTCGCGCCTGATGTCCTGCTCGCGGGCGCGGAGGGTCATCACGAACGCGCGCCGGCCGTCGAGGTCGGTTGTCATCCCGATCAGGCGGCCGGGAATCTGGCGGACGAGCGCGTTGGTCGTCGCCAGCAGGCCGAGGTACGGCCCACCGTAGGCGAGGGGGATCCCGAGCGGCTGGCCCTCGCCGGCGGCGATGTCCGCACCGTAGGCGCCGGGCGGCTCGAGGACGGCCAGGGATACCGGCTCGACGACGGCCACGAAGAGCGCTCCGGCGGCATGGGCGAGGCGGCCGATCTCGGCCATCGGTTCGAGCAGGCCGAGAAAGTTGGGCTGGGCCGCGATCACGCCGGCGACGGGACGATCGGACTCGCCGAGCAACCGCTCGAGGGCGGCCAGGTCGGTCGTGCCGGCCGCCGGTCCCTCGGCCACGAGGGGGATCTCGTCGAGCTCGAGCGCGCCGCCGGTGAAGTAGGTGGTGATCGTCTCGCGGTAATGCCGGTGGACGGCGCGACTGACGAGCACTCGCTCGCGGCGAGTCGCCCGGCAGGCCATGAGCGCCGCCTCGGCGGTCGCGGCGGCACCGTCGTAGTGGGAGGCCGAGACGACGTCGAGCGCCATCAGCTCCCCGATCAGCGACTCGTACTCGTAGATCGACTGGAGCGTCCCCTGGCTGATCTCGGGCTGGTAGGGGGTGTAGGCGGTGTACCACTCGCCCCGGAGCAGGATCTGGTCGACCAGCGGCGGGGTGTAGTGGCGGTAGGCGCCCGCGCCCAGGAACGAGGCGAGCCCGACCCGGTTCCGGGCCGCCAGACGCTCGAGGCGAGCGGCAAGCTCGAGCTCGGACTCTGGCCCGGGCAGCTCGAGGCGGCTGGCCCGGAGTGCCTCGGGGATGTCGGAGAAGAGCTCGTCGACGCTGGCGATGCCCAGCGCGGCGAGCATCCGCGACCGGTCGTCCGGAGTGTGCGGACCGTACGGCATCGGACGTCAGCCCTCCGCGATCAGCGCGTCATACCCGGCCGGGTCGAGGAGCGCGTCGACCTGAGCTGGGTCCGCGACCCGGACCCTGATCATCCAGCCGGCGCCATATGGGTCGGAGTTCACCAGCTCGGGCCGGGAGGCGAGCGCCTCGTTCGTCTCGGTCACGGTCCCGCCGACGGGCGCGAACAGGTCGCTGACCGCCTTCACCGACTCGACGACGCCAAACGTTGCGAACTGCTCGAGGGTCGTGCCGACGGCCGGCAGCTCGACGAACACGATGTCGCCGAGCTGGTCCGCGGCGAACTTCGTGATCCCGATCGTGGCAACGTCGCCGGCCATGCGGACCCACTCGTGGTCCTTGGTGTAGCGCAGATCCGTGGGGACCATCCCGGACAATCCTCCGTGTGACGGCTCGTGCCGCCCTGGCCGAGCGGCGTGACGACCGGCGGGGTACCGAGTCGGCCGGCCGTGATCAGCGGGATCGGCGGTAGAAGGGCAGCGCGACGACCTCGGCGGCCACGCGCTGATCGCGGATCCCGACCTCGACTATCGTACCCGGCTCGGCATCGCCCGGCGCGACGTACGCCATCGCGATCGGGTAGCCGAGCGTCGGGGACTGGGTGCCGCTGGTGACGACGCCGGTCCGGCGCTCCCCGACGTAAACCGGATAGCCGTGCCGGGCGATCCCGCGCCCTCTGACCACGAGGCCGACCAGGCGGCGGGTCACGCCTTCCCGGGCCACCCGCTCGAGCGCCGCCCGACCGACGAAGTCGCCGGGCTTGTCGAGCTTGACGACCCGCCCCAACCCCGCCTCGAACGGGTTCGTGGTCCGGTCGAGCTCGTTGCCGTAGAGCGGCATGCCGGCCTCGAGCCGGAGCGTGTCGCGGGCACCCAGTCCGACCGGAACGCAGCCGAACGGCCGCCCGGCGGCGAGGAGCGCATCCCAGAGCGCCTCGCCCCGACCGGTCTCGACGAAGATCTCGAAGCCGTCCTCGCCGGTGTAGCCGGTCCGGGCCACGAGGGCGGGCAGACCGGCCACCTCGCCCTCGGCGATCGCGTAGTAACGCAGCGAGGCGAGGTCGACGTTCGTCAGCGGGGCGAGGATGTCGACCGAGCGGGGCCCCTGAACGGCGCACAGGGCGGTCGCCAGCGAGCGGTCGTCGAGGACGGCCCGGTGGCCGGCGATCCGCTCGGCCAGACTGTCGCTGACGAGCTGGGCGTTGCCGGCGTTGGCCACGACCAGGAAGCGTTCCTCAGCCAGCCGGTACACGATCAGGTCGTCGAGGATCCCGCCGTCGGGGTCGCAGATCATCGAGTAGTGGGCCCGACCGACCGCCAGGGCCGGGGGATTCGTCACGAGTGCGTAGGCAAGCGCGGCGCCGGCCTCCGGTCCTTCGACGAATAGCTCGCCCATGTGCGAGAGGTCGAACAGGCCGGCCCGCTCGCGGACCGCCCGGTGCTCGTCGAGGATGCCGCTGTACTGGAGCGGCATCAGCCAGCCGCCGAACTCGACGAGCTTGGCCCCAAGCGCGCGATGGCGCTCGATCAACGGGGTGACGTGGCCGGACTGGAGGACCTCGTTCAGCGGCTCGGTCATCGCCGCTCGCCCGCCGTCTCGACCCGCTCGGAGTGGCCCGAGCGGGGGCTGCCGGCGGCGGCCTCACCGGCCGCCGGACCGCCCGGACCGCCCGCGGGTGAGCGGATCTCGTCAGCGGCGCGGGCGACGAGCGCTCGCTCGGTCTCGAACGTCAGGAGCGTGACGGCGTCATGGAGCGGCACCCAGCGGACCTCCTCGAACTCGTGGTCATGGCTGGCGAGGTCCCCACCGGTCGCCTCCATGAGGAAGTAGTGGACGGTCTTGTGGATTCGGGTGCCCTGCTGGACGAATTGGTAGGCGATCGAGCCGAAGGGACGGGCGATCCGGACCTGGAGCCCGGTCTCCTCGGACACCTCGCGCAGGGCGGTCTGCTCGAGCGTCTCACCGGGGACCGGGGTCCCCTTGGGCAGGGTCCAGGTCATCCCATCGCGCTCCCGCCGGCGACGCCCGACGACGAGCTGCGGGGTGCCGCGATCGAAGCGGATGACGAGACCGCCGGCAGAGGTGGCCGTCGCGTTCCTCAGCCGCGCCACGGCGCCGGGGCAGCGCTGGGACGGAGACCTGGCCCGGATCGCCCGGACCGCGCCCAGCGGATCGTGACGTCCGGGCGGAGGAGGCCGCTCACGGAGCGAGGGGATCGTGCCGGCCGGATCGTCCGCCAGCTCGCCCGGAGCTGGACGAACGGGCCGAGGTCGACGTGGCGCAGGACCGTTGCCCGCGCCGGCGCGGCCTGGAACGAGCCGGTCGGACGGAGACCAAGCCGCCGTTCACGGGCCCTGGGAGAAGTGCGGACGAAGCGCGCCGCCGGCCGGACCGCGTACTTCGCGGCGATGCTGTGCTGCATGGCGCAATCGTACCCTGTTAGGCCGGTTTCGCAAGCGAACGTCGGAGGCGGATCGCCGCATCCGGTGCCAGGGCGCCCCGCCCTTCGGCCAGCTCGACCTCGCGCTCGGCCGCGGCCAGGTAGAGCGGCAGAACCGCCGGGGCGTGGCGGCGCAGCTCGGCCAGGTGAGCCTCGAGCGTGCCCACGTCGCCGCGGGTGATCGGACCGGTCAGCGCGGCCCGGATGCCGAGCGCCTGGGCATTGCCGAGCGCCTGACGGACCAGGGGCCCGTAGACCGCCAGCGAGCCGGCCTCGTCGAGCCCGGCCACCCGGCCCAGCTCGGCGATGGCGTCGAGCAGGGCGACGAAGCCCCCGGCGGCGAGGACCGCGGCGGCGTGGTAGGCCGCCTTCGCTCCCGGCGCGAGGCGGACCGGAACGGCGCCGATCGCCTCGGCCAGCTCGGCCAGGAGCGACACGAGCTGGTCGTCCCCCTCGAGAGCCACGGTCGCCCCGTGCAGGGCGGCGACGGCCCGCTCGGTGTCGGCGAAGGCCACCAGCGGGTGGAACGAGCCGATCTGGGTCCCGGCCGCCATCGCCGGGGCGAGGACCTCGGCCCCGAGCAGCCCGCTGGTGTGAACGAGCGCCTGGCCGCTGTACAGGTGCAGCTCGCTCGCCACCACGGCGATCGCGTCATCGGGCACGCTGAGGACGATCAGCTCGACCTCGTCGAGGAGGGCGTTCGCCTCGGCGAAGGCGCGCGTTCCGGCGCCGACGAGGCGCAGGAACCGCTCCCGCCGGCCCGGATCCCGACTGGCCACGGCGCTGACCGGCCAGCCGGCCCGGGTGAAGGCGACGCCCAGGGCGGTGCCGACCGCCCCCGCCCCGACGATCCCAATCAGCGGGTGGGCACCGGGTTCGCTGGCGCGGTGGGGATGGGGATGGTCGTGGGCGTGGGCGAGGTCGCCGTGGCGATGCTCGGCCGGGGGCGCGGGATCGAGGTCGACGCCGGCCCGGCGCAGCTCCTCGAGCGGGCCGGCCTCCCGGGGGCGGTCGGGCCCGTCCATCCACGGTCTCATTGGACGGCCCGCCTCAGCGGCCGATCGCGGTACGATTTCACGCCACGAGTGTACCCATCCGAGGAGCGACTGAGCGTGCCTTCCTTCGACCCGTTTGGCGCCCGAGCCTCGCTCGGGCGCGGCCTGCCTGACTACTATCGCCTGGCGACGCTCGCCGATCGCGGGCTCGATCTCGAGCGGGCACCGATGACGGTCAAGATCCTCCTCGAGAACGTCCTCCGTCACGCCGGCGGCGGGATCGTCCGGACCGAGGACGTCGAGGCGCTCGCGGCCTGGCGGCCGGGCTCGGCGGCGGAGGTCGAGATTCCATTCATGCCCGGCCGGGTGATCCTCCAGGACTTCACGGGTGTGCCCGGGGTCGTCGACCTGGCCGTGATGCGTGACGCGATGGCCGCGCTCGGTGGCGACCCGCGCCGGGTGAACCCGCTCGTGCCGGCCGACCTCGTGATCGACCATTCCGTCCAGGTCGACCGCTACGGCACGCCGGACGCGTTTGCCTTCAACGTCGAGCGCGAGTACGCCCGCAACGGCGAGCGCTACCAGCTCCTGCGCTGGGCGCAGGGCGCGTTCGACGGCCTGCGGGTCGTCCCGCCCGGGACCGGCATCGTCCACCAGGTGAACCTCGAGTACCTGGCCACGGTC
>JAKAHU010000054.1 GCA_021825385.1 Chloroflexota bacterium
CGAAAGGCACTCAGCATTGTCTGGGGTGTCTGGCGCAACGGGCAGGATTTCGACCCCACCTGGGGGCTTGGGGCTTGACAAGAGCCTATGGGATCTAGCTCGAGCGTCTCACCGCCATACAACACGACGCGGAGTCGCTCGACGTTGTCGACGGTCTTGCCGGCGAAAAGCGAGTGACTCCCGCACGCGTTATTGCCGATCATCCCGCCGAGTGTGCACCAGGCGTGCGTCGCCGGGTCGGGGCCGAACGTGAGCCCGTGGACCTCGGCGGCACGGCGCAGGTCGTCGAGCACGACGCCAGGCTCGACCCGCGCGGTTCGCGCGACCGGGTCGATCTCGAGGATCCGGGTGAGGTGCCGGCTCATGTCGAGGATGACCGCGACGTTGCATGCCTGGCCGGCCAGGCTTGTGCCAGTGCCGCGCGCGAGCACCGGCACGTCGTGCGCGGCGCACACGCGGAGCGCGGCGACCACATCGGCGTGGTCACGGGGGAAAACCACGCCAATGGGAATGTGCCGGTAGTTTGATGAGTCTGTGGCGTAGACGGCCCGGGTACCGGCGTCGAAGGCGATCTCCCCGCAGACGGCGGCGGCGAGGTCAGCCTCGAGCGCCGGCGAGCGTGGTTTGGCTAGAGCGCGGAGCGCTTTGTATGTCAGATCCCTGCCTCCTCTCGGGCCGTGCGCCAGTTCGGGGCGTTCATTTGAGTCCGCATCTGGGAGATCGTGGCGATGACCATGGGGCGGAGTGGAGCCCGGCCGGCTACGGCCTGGTGCCTACCTGCCTCCGGTCATGCCTCCGTCGATGACCAGACCGGACGCCATGATGAAGCGCGACTCGTCCGTAGCTAGGAAGAGTGCCGCTTGGGCGACATCCATCGGCTGGCCCAGCTCCCTAGTGAGCTGCCGCTTGCGAATGCTGGCCATGCCTTCCTCTGGGTCGGCGTACGACTGCTTGAGGTATCGCTCCACGAACGGCGTCATGACCGTCCCAGGACAGAGGGCATTGACGCGGACCCCGTAGGGCGCAAGGTCGACCTGCATCGACTTCGTCATTGCGAGGACGGCGCCTTTGGAGGCAGCGTAGGACACGCGGCGCGCAACCCCGACAATGGCCAGCGCTGACGATGCGTTGATGATCGATCCCGACCGTTGCGCCATCATGTGCGGGACGACGGCGCGGCTCATCAGGAAGACCCCCCGGACGTTGACGCGCATGACACGGTCGAACAGCTCTGGATCAGTCTCGATGACGTCCCCCACACCGGGGATGCCAGCGTTGTTGAACAGGACGTCGATGCGCCCGAACTCGGCAACCACGCTCGCGGCCGTCGCCACGGACTGTTCAGCATCCGCCACGTCTACCTGCACCGCCGTCGCGAGGCCGGTGGTCGCAGCAATCCCCGCGGCTGCCTGCTCGGCAGCCGTGCGATCGATATCGGCAACGATAACCTGCGCTCCCTCACGAGCGAAGAGCTGCGCGGTGGTCAGGCCGATCCCCGAGCCGGCGCCAGTGATGAGGCAGACCTTGCCTTCAAGATGCCCCACGATGGCCCCCTCCAGCACACACAGACGCGTCGTCAGGACTGACCGACTCGAAGGACGAAGCGGAAGCGAGCATCCTGTTCGTACCACATCGGGAAGTTAGTGGCCCACACGTTGTTGTGCAGGTTGAAGTGCAGACCCTGGCGCATGTCGGGCTGGCGGTTGTTGAAGTCCAGCAGAGACGGTCGGCCCGGCGCGACCAGCGCGGCATCGAGCGTCTGGATGCTGATCGCGTACCTGGCATCCTGCGCGCGGACCCCACTGCCGACCGCGTGAAGGTGGCGGTTGCCATTCCGGACCACGTCGTACGGTGAGATCCACCGGCCGAGTTTCTCCATGCGCCATTGACGGTGCCACTGACTTCGGTCGCGGTCAGATGGGACGAACGAGAACCAAGCGGCCTCGGGAATCCGAGAGGCGGACTTGGAGAACCACTGGACGTCGAATTCGACCACCGGCTCGAAGCGGTCGAAAGTCACTAGAAGAGCTGCCTCCCGAGGCGCGCCATACTCCTGGTAGCTCTCGGCGGGCATCTCGAGGAGGAGCAGGAAAGTATCGCGATCCCCCTCGGCCCTCCTGCCGGCCCAAGTCAGATGGGGCGGGAAGACCCTGTGCTCGCGAGCCGCGTCCTCGATCCCCACCATGGTGAAATCGGGGATGGCGAACCTCTGGAAGGCCTGTCGCTTTGTGATGTATTGGCGCCTGAAACGCTCGTAATCGGCGGCGGAGAAGGTCTCGTACCAGAAGCTGCCCAATGGATTCTGAGGTCCTGCCCAATCGACATCGCGCGTCTTCAGCCGGGTCAGGCATCCGAGTTGTGGGTCGAAGGCGATGGAGAACTGCGCGAGCTCGAACTGCTGGGACATGTCCGATATGGGCGCGAAGCCGACACGCTCAAGGCGCACAGGAGCTAGGCCAGCCAGCCGCTCACGGGCCTCGCGCCCAATGAGCGGCGGCAGCGCCTCCACCGCCGAGTCGATGTAGGCGCGCTGCTCCTGCCACGAAGCCTCCATCTTCTTGAAGTTCTGCTGCGTGCGCACGGCTCGGAAATCCTTGACCCGATAGTTCGTCCAGTCCTTCAAGTGCGTCTTGACGTCAAGGCCCTGCGTGTGCTCGGGAACCATCAGCAGGCTGCGGCTGAACCCGTCTAGATCCCCTTTCGGAGTGCCCCGTTCAAGCAGCGCTCGACGCAAGCGAAGTAGTTCACGGTACTGCGCCTCTCTGTCGGGATCAGAGGCCACCCCATGAATCCACGTGTCGCCAATCTCCTGGGTGATAACCGGCAGGCTGTCTCGGGCCTCGGGCAGGTGGCCAGCATAGGCATCCAGGGTCGAGGCGAAGACTTCCGCACCGGGGACCTGGTTGCGCATCTGGCGGTAGGACTTCTGGACCTGTTCGCTCGTCTGTGGCCCGACGTTGTCGTCCGTGTACGCAAATGCAAGCGCGTCAGCCATTCCCGGGACCGCCACATGCGTGTCACCGAAGTGACCGTACCCGTGTTGGACCATGATCACGACCTCGGCACCACTGTCTGGATCCTGCCAGACGAAGACGGGGGGCACGTCGGGAAGGGCACAACAGGGGTTAATCGCGAGATGAAGAAACTCGACGCCGGCCTCTGCGAGCAGCGGGACGATTGCGCGCGTGTGCCCCGGCACATCGGTCATCTTGCCCGCGATGGTGTGCTTGCCAAAGCGCTTGTCCAGCGTCTGAGACAGGCTCAGGCCGAACCGGAACAGGGGTGCGTCCATGTTCTCGCTGAACAATGTAAAGGGCAAGGCGTGCCAGGCGATATCGCCGTTCCCGATGGCCTCCTCCATGCGCCTGCGGCCGGCACTGTCGGCACGCTCCAGGTACTCGTAGATCAGCCAGGAGCCGGTCGTCCAGATGAATCCGTCTGGCGCCTGGCCAAGCGCTCCACGTTCGCCCTGGCGCATCCGTTCGGCGAGCTTGATGGCCTCCGGGATGTAGCGGTCGAAGTATTTCGCCTCGATCGTCGACGCGAAATCGCTGAACCCCACATCTAGGTGGGTCTTGAAGATCATGTGGACGCGCTTCACGGAGTTGTGAACGGCATGAGACGCGTCTGTCGGCGTCGAGCGGCGCCTCACTCCTGCTGGCAAATCACGAGCCCTCCGCCTCGATCGTGGCGCGGAACGGCCGGCGCGAGAAGCCGATTCGGTTTTGTACCGTGGACTACCGCATCCGGCAAGGAAAACTCAGATGCGAGCCTACACTCCATTTGCTTTCGCTGTCAATTCGGAATCCCCTTGTCCCGGTCTCACCAGGCCGGCCTGGTCGACCGCCTGACCGAGCCCGAACCGTGGCCGCCGAGCTCCCAGAGTGCTGTCCGGCTCGGGTTCGAGGAGATGGCGAGCGGGGACCCCGGCCGCAGCAGTTCGACGGCATCGTGGCGGCGCTGGTCCGGCGACAGGCGATCGTTCAGGCCACGATGCCGGCGCCGATGCGACCCATGCGGCTCCGTCCGGCAGAGGCTCATCGGGCCGGCGTGGGCCTGCATACGCTTGCGTGAGATCTCCGAGGGTCGAACCCTATTGGATCGTCTAGCGCCCGTCTGCGATCACGACCGGGTTGTGTAGCTCGCCGATCGCGTCGATCGCCACGACCACCTCGTCACCATGGCGCAGCAATCGGCGTGGCTCCCGGAACCACCCGACCCCGGGCGGTGTCCCCGTGGCGATCACGTCACCAGGTTCAAGAGTGAAGGCGGCCGAGAGTCGTGCGATGAGGTCGGCAACGCCGAAGTACATGTCGGCCGTCGTGGCACGCTGGAGCGTGTCGCCCGCGACGATGCACTCGATTCCGAGGGTCTGCGGGTCAGCGATCTCGTCAGCTGTGACGATCCACGGCCCCATTGGGCAGAAGGTGTCGAGGCTCTTGCCGCGGACCCATTGGCCATCGCCGAACTGCAGATCCCTGGCGGACACATCGTTGAGGCATGTGTACCCGAAGACGTGGTCCAGCGCCCTCGCTGGGTTGACATTGCGGGCAAGCCGGCCGATGATGACCGCCAGCTCCGCCTCGTAGTCGACCGCGTCCGTGACGGCAAGATCCCAGGTGATCGGGGCGCCCGGCCCGATGATCGCGCTTGAGAACTTCGCGAACACCAGCGGTTCCGTAGGTACGTGCGCGCCACTCTCGGCCGCATGGTCGATGTAGTTGAGGCCGATCGCGATTACCTTCCCTGGGTCCGGGATCGGCGCCGCGAGCGTAACCTCGTCCAGGGACCCGATGGTCGCGTTGCGCGAGGCCTCGCAGAGGCCTGCGGCCACCCGGAGCCCCTGGAGGAGCGAGGGGCTCCGGGCGAGCTCGAGCATCGACGCGGACGTCGATGCGCCGAGCAGGCGGCCGCAGTCGAGGACCCGTTCGGCGGTGACCACGACGGCACGTTGTGCGTCACCCGGATGGTCAGGGCGAAGGGTGGCGAGGCGCATCAGTCCACAGAACGCCGGCCAGGCGTCATCTCGTCACTCAATAGTGTCACTGTGCGCATCCCCTGTTTCGTCAGGACAAAGAGCAGGATAGACAGGCACAACCGCGCCGTCAAACAATGCGGCCCGGGCGGCGGTCCGCTGCGACCCCGCGCATCAACCTCGAAACCGGTTGGGGGCCCTGCCCTGCACCCTCGCGCGAACTCGATACAGGCCGCCGGCATTCGGCTGGTCCGGCATCGCACCGGCCGCGAAGCCCTCGTGGGCGGTGGTGACGAACAGCTGGTCCATTGCGGGGCCGCCAAAGCCGGGACACGTCACCTGGGAGACCGGCAGGTCGATCTGCTCGAGCAGACGTCCATTCGGTGCATAACGCCGCACCGCCCAGCCGTCCCAGACCGCCAACCAGAGGCAGCCCTCCGCGTCCACGGTCAGGCCATCGGGCATGCCCTCGTCCTCGCCGAGCCGGATGAGGACGTCAGGTCTCCCCAGTTCGCCGGCGTCCGGATCGAAGGGGTAGGACCGGACTGTCCGCTCGATTGACTCCACGAAGTACATCGTGCGGCCGTCGAGGCTCCAGTCGAGGCCATTGGGGATGGCGAGACCGTCAATGATCGTCAGCGGGCGGAGGTCGGGCCCGAGCCGGTGGAGGGCTCCCAGGCCCGGTGCCCCATCAGTCTCCATCGTCTCGAACCAGAGACGTCCTGCTGGATCGACCTTGGCATCGTTCATCCGGATCCCGGGCGGCAGCTGAACGGCGGCGAGCATCGCCACCTCGCCGCTCACCGGGTCGAGCGCCGCTATCCCGTCCGTCAGTGTGGCGACGAGCCCCCGGCGTTCGCGGAGGGCGATCGCGCCGACGAACGACGGCATGTCGAGTGCCCGATCCGTGCCCATTGCCGGGTCCGTGACATGGATGCAACCGCCCAGGATGTCCACCCAGCACAGAAGCCCGGTCCGCTCATCCCAGACCGGCCCCTCGCCGACCTCTGCGCGCGCATCGACAAGAAGCTGAGCGACGGGCCGATCCACTGTGCTTCCCGACTCCGCAGGATATCGCCCGAGCAACCCTCCCGTGGCAGCTGGCGACGGTGCGGGGCGTGCCGAGCCTACGCGGGTCGCAGAACGCGTGTCAATGCGGCCCGGCGTCCTCGCAAGCCTGCTTCAGGCGCGACAGCGCCGCCGGTTGACACCGTGGCGCGTGAGGGAGTAGCGTCGGGCAACACGTTCGCGTGGGGAAGCGCTTATTTCGACCACCGAAAACAGGGGCCCACGGATGACCCATACCATGTTCGAGCGGTCGTGTCGGTTATTCAACACCGCCGGGCAGTTCATCGCCGGTGGCGTCACTTCGGCCGTGCGCGCGGGTGCGCGACCTCACCCGCTCTACTTCGACCACGGCGAGGGGTCGGCACTGTGGGACGTCGACGGCAACCGGTATGTCGACTTCGCCCTGGGCTATGGACCGCTGATCCTCGGCCACGCGCCACCGATCGTCCGCGAGGCTCTGCATGCCCAGATCGACCGCGGGATGACGTTCGGCTCCCAGCACAGGCTGGAGATCGAGGCGGCCGAGTTGCTGGTTGCGGCAGTCCCGGGGGCCGAGCAGGCGATCTTCGCGACGACGGGCAGCGAGGCAGTGGCGGCAGCGCTCCGCGTCGCTCGGGGGGCGACCGGGCGGCCCCTGGTCGTCAAGTTCGAGGGTCACTACCACGGCTGGTTCGACGGGATCTTCGTCAGCACCGCCTACGATCCGGCTCTATCCGGGCCGGCTGAGCGCCCGCGGGTCGTGCCACAGACCGCGGGCACGGCGCCCTCGTCGAGTGCGGACACGATCGTCGCACCGTGGAACGACCTGATGGCGACCGCCGCGCTGCTCGAGGAGCACCGCGGACAGATCGCGGCCGTCATGCTCGAGCCGCTCGCCGTGAACGGTGGCGTGATCCCGCCCGACCCGGGATTTCTAGCGGGCTTGCGGGCCCTGACCAGGGCGCACGGCGCCCTCCTGGTCTTCGATGAGATCATCACCGGCTTTCGCTTGGCGCTCGGCGGAGCGCAGGAGCACTACGGCGTCTCAGCAGACCTCGCCGTGTTCGCCAAGGCGATCGCCGGCGGCGTGGCCTTTAGCGCGGTGACCGGGTCGCGCGACTTGCTGCACGTTGTCGCCGAAGGACGAGTCGTTCACAACGGGACGTTCAATGGCAATCCGATTGCCGCTGCTGCAGCAGTGGCTACGCTGCGGTATCTAACGGAGAACCAGCACGAGGTGTACCCACGGCTGCATGCCCTCGGCGCGCGTCTGGCCGATGGCCTGTCCAGTGCCCACCCAGATCTGCGCGTCCGCCAGGTTGGGCCCGTCCTCAACGCCGCCATCGGCGAGCCCCAGAGCGTCCGCTCGATCCGCGACCGGGCCGGTCGCAATGTGGCCGCCTACGAGCGGTTCGTCGAGGGCCTCCTCGGTCGCGGCGTGCATACGACCCCAAGGGGACTCTGGTACCTCTCAACAGTCCACACCGAGGCGGACGTCGACGTCGCAATCGAGGCGGCAAAGGCCATGTTCGCCCGTCCAACAGCCATCCTGGCTGGTGCTGAAGCGTAGGGCTCGTGGACCACTTCGCGCCTCGTGTCACCCTCACGACTGCCTGGTCCTATCGCGGCTTCGAAGCGGTTGTGCTCGAGAATGAGCACCTCAGGCTGACGGTGCTGCCCGGACACGGCGCCAAGATCGTCGAGCTCGTCTCGAAACGCGCCGGGCGCGACCTCCTTTACCACCATCCACGCCACGACGTGCGCGCGCCGGTCTTCGGGGCGAATGCGGACGACTGGTGGACGGGCGGCATCGATGTGGTCGCCCCCACGGGCCACCCGTGTCTCGTGGGTGGCGAACGGCTACCGTTCCTGGGTGAGTTCTGGTCGCAGGCCTGGGACTCGGCGATCGAGGAAGACGGGCCGGACCACGCCGTCGTCCGGCTATCCTGCGGCGGCGTCATCACGCCCCTGCGGATCGAGCTCAGACTTGAGCTATATGCAGGCGAGTCGTCTGTCCGTGCACAGTACCGGCTCACGAACACGGGCTACGAGCCCGTGCCCTTCATGTGGGGGATTCACCCCAGTCTCGCTGTCCGGCCTGGAGCGAGAATCCAGGCGCCCGCGGCACATTGCGTGCTTGCGGAGGGACACGCCGAGCTTGGCCTTCGGTCGGGCGCCGAATTCACGTGGCCGGATCTCCGCCTTCCGGACGGCCGGACGATCGACCTGTCGGTCGCGCGAGCTCCCAGCCCTCCGAGCTGGGAGCTCGCATTCCTGACGGGGCTGTCGGGTGGCTGGCTGGCCGTCACTGACCCGACCACCCGGACGGGCTTTGCGATGTCGTTCGATCCGGCAATCCTGCCGGTCGTCTGGCTATGGGGGGTGTACGGCGGCTGGCGTGGCCTCTACACCGTGGCCATCGAGCCGTGGACGTCCTACCCGGCCCGCCTGGACCAGGCGATCGCCGCCGGACGCCACCGGACCTTAGCGCCTGGGCAGGCGCTCCAAACGGAGATCCGCTTCATTGCGTTTGTTGGCCTCGGCTCCGTCTCTGGCATCGATGCTGATGGACAGGTGCACGGACTATGACGACCGACCGGGGCGGCCGGTCCGCACTGACGGGAGGAGCGACAGACGGGGTGAGGAGGCTTGCTGAACGCGTCGCCATCGTGACGGGCGGCTCTCGCGGGATCGGTCGCGCGATCGTGGCCGCCTATGCGGCCGAGGGAGCGCATGTCGTGTTCACGGGTCGTGACGCGGCGACGGGCGAGGCGACGGCAGCCGCGCTCGCGTTGCGACCCGAGACAGCTGCCGGCGGCGGCAGCGTCCGGTTCGAGCAGGGCGACGTGGGCGACGAGGCGCGAGTGGCGGCCATCGTCGATGCTACCGTCGCGGCTCACGGCGGTCGCCTCGACATCCTCGTCAACAACGCCGCCATCCAGAAGGAGGCGCGCCTCCTCGAGCAGACCGTCGCCGACTTCCACGCCGTGGTCAACGTGAACCTGCTCGGCACCTTCCTCTTCTCCCGCGCCGCCCTGCCCCCCATGATCGCCCGTGGAGCAGGGGTGATCATCAACCTGTCATCCGTGCTCGGCCTCGTTGCCGATCCCTTGCTGCCCGTGTACGCGGCGACCAAGGCCGGGATCTTGGGGCTGACCCGGGCGACGGCACTGGCCTACGCCGCCGACGGGATCCGCGCCGTTGCGATCTGCCCGGGCGATGTCGACACGGAGCTCAACGAGCAGTACTTCGCCTCGCAGCCGGACCCCGTCGCGTTTCGCTACCGGATCGAGGCCGAATACCCGGGTCGTCGGATCGCATCCGTGGATGAGGTCGCGCGCGTCGCGGTCTTCCTCGCATCCGACGACGCCTCATTCATCAACGCAAGCCACGTCCTCGTGGACGGCGGCATCCTCTCACGCCTCTACGAGGTCTGACTGCAACATGAAGATCCTGGACATCAAGGCGACGCCGGTAACAGTCCCCGCCGAGGCCCCGTGGCGCTGGAGCATGGGCATCGAGACGGGCACCACGCGAACGATCATCGAGCTGGTCACCGACAGCGGGGTCACCGGGATCGGGGAGACCTATGGGGGAGCACGCACGCTTGAGGCGCTCAACACCGCAAAGCCCTTCGTCCTGGGCCTCGATCCGCTCGAGACCGGCACCCTGCAGCACCGGCTCAGCGTGTTCGGCACCTCGTACGAGACCAATGTCCCGCCGTTCGTACGGTCCGGCATCGAGATGGCCTGCATGGATGCCGCGGGCAAGGCGCTCGGACGCCCCGTCGCGTCGTTGCTCGGGGGTGCTGTCAGGGATCGGGTCCAGGTCGCCAGCTACCTGTTCTACCGCTATGCCTCGGAGGACGGGCGGCTCCCGGCCGTGGACACGGCCGAGCGGATTCTAGACCGCGCCAATGAGCTGTACGAGAGGAACGGCCACCGCACCCAGAAGCTCAAGGGAGGTGTCTTTGCGCCGAAACAGGAGTACCGCGCTCTGCGCTTGCTCCGCGATCGCTTTCCGGACGATCCGCTCGTCTGGGATCCCAATGCAGCCTGGTCCGTGGAGACGACCATCCGCGTAGGCCGGCAGTTGCTCAGCGACGGGTTCGACCTCCAGTGGCTCGAAGACCCGACGAGCTCGCTTGAGGGCATGAGCCAGGCGCGCGCGTCAGTCGAGATCCCGTTCGCGACCAACATGTGCCTCATCGCGACCGACCAACTGGCGCCAGGTATCCGCATGCGGTCAGTGGACGTGATCCTCGCGGACGTCCACTACTGGGGCGGCTTCCGCGCGAACCAGAAGATGGTGGCCGTGGCGGAGGCCTTCAACGTTGGCGTCGGCATGCACAGCGACCGGGAGCTGGGCATCTCGACCGCGGCGATGGTGCACCTCGCGTGCACCATCCCGAACCTCGCATACGCCATCGACAGCCACTACCACGACCAGGCCGATGACGTAATCACGACGCCATGGGTCTATCGTGACGGGGCCTTCGAGTTGCCATCGGGTCCCGGGCTCGGCGTGGAGCTCGATCGGGACAAGGTCGACTTCTACCACCGCTACTACCTCGAGCACACCGAAGTTAACGAGTTCTACGACCCGTATCGGCCGGGATGGGTGCCTGCCCTGCCCATCTTCTAGAAGTCACAGACACCGACGAGCGTCGCGGACTGCCGACCCGTGGTCGTGCCCCAGGTCCAACGCGAGACCGTGACCTCGACCCACGGACGTCAGCCTCGCTTCAGGAGTCCCCGCATGCATCGACAACCGATGGGCGCCACACGGCTCGAGGCGACCGAGCTGGCGACCCTGCGCACGGTCCTCCGGAGCGCCCTGGTCTCTGATGCACTCGATGCCGTGGGGCTACGGGCCCAGACGCTGAGTGCGGACATCACCTGCCTGGCCGGAAGCGTGGTGCTCATCGGCCGTGCCTTCACCGTGACGGCGGAGCCCGTGGACGGGGTGCCTGAGGTCCCGTATGTCGGACTCCGACGAGCCCTCGAATCGATCGGGCCGGATGAGGTCTACGTGTTCGGCACGTCTCGATCCGATGCTTACGCAGCCTGGGGCGAGGTCGTCTCGATGGCTGCCCGCGCCGCAGGTGCGGTCGGCTTCCTGACCGATGGCCTGATCCGCGACCGCGAGCAGGTCGAGCGGCTCGGCTTCCCGGTCTATGCCCGCGGCACCACCCCTATCGACATCAACGGTCGTGCCGAGGTTGTCGGCCATGGCCTCCCAGTCACCATCGCGGGGGTGACGATCGCCCGGGGTGACCTGATCGTGGGGGATCGCGATGGAGTCGTCGTCGTGCCGCGGGGCGTCCAGCGTGAGGTGATCGACCGAGCCCTGGAGAAGGCATCGACCGAGTCAATGTTCCGGGCGGCCGTCGCGGGCGGATCGTCCGTCCTCGACGCGCTCGACCACTTCGACATCCTCTGACCTCGGGGACTGCAGGGCACGCCACGCACGAGCGGCCATCCCCAATGGCCTTCGGCCACAAGGCGGGCGCCGGGCGTCGAGTGCACGATCGTCGCGCCGTCCCTCGCCCCCGGCATGCCGAGTGGGACAGCAGCGCCGGAAATCCTCGACCATTCTATGCGATCCCGGCTCCCGCCCCAAGTCCGAGGCAGCTCGACGTCCGACTCCCTGTCATGCGGCAACGGCACAGCCGATCCAGAGTGACCGACCGTCGCCAGGAACCTGGTCGCGGCCATGCCCCGCTACCCCGACTTGACGGGGTAGCGGGCCATATCAGGTGCCCTGCAGCGCACCCACCACGGTCGCTCGGAGCAGGTACCGCCGAACGATGAGGTAGAAGATGATCGTCGGAACCATGTAGACGACCGAGATCGCTGTCAGCAGGCCCCAATCCATGAGGTTCCGGCCGATGTACGCCTGGAATAGGCCGACCGAGATCGGATAGAGGTCCGGCGACTGGATGAGCACGAGTGGCGTCAGGAAGTCGCTCCAGGCCCCGATGAACGCGAAGAGAGCCGCCGCACCGGCTCCGGCAGCAGCGAGGGGGAGGACGATCCGCAGGACCCCGTGGAGGCGCGTCGCGCCATCGATCCAGGCGGCTTCTTCAAGCTCCCCCGGCACCGTGTCGAAGAAGCCCTTCATCATCCACAGGGCGAGTGGGATCTGCTGGGCTGCGAGAACGAGGATCATCCCGACGTAGCTGTCCGTGAGTCCGAGCGCGAGGACGATCTGGTACAGGGGAGTGATCGTCGCGGTCACGGGGATCGTCCGGCTCAGCAAGACCCCGAACATCAGCACCCGGCGGCCCCGGAACGCGAAGCGGCTCAGCGCGTAGCCCCCGAGCGTGCAGGTTCCGATGGTCAGCGCGGTGGCGCCGCCTGCCATGATCAGGCTGTTGAGGACGTAGCGCGCGAAGACCGGGTCGGACACGAACCGCGCGAAGTTGGCAAGACTGATCGAGCTCGGGAGGCTGATGAACAGACCGGCGTGGGGATCCACGGAGGCCGTGATGATCCAAGTGAACGGGACGAGGCAGAACAGCGCAAGGAGGATGAGGAACGCGTACCCGATTGGTCCTCCCCACCCGCGCCATCGGAATCGGCGTCGCCCGACGTTGTGACGAGCGGCCCCGTCTAGCACGTCAGATCTGGGCTCGGAGCGAGCGAACATAGACCAGCCCGAAGGCGAGGACCACGGCGAGCAGGATCACGGATGCCGCACTCCCGAGTCCGACCTCGAAGTACTTGAACGCCTGCTGGTAGATGTAGATGGAGGCGACTGTCGTCTCGCCACCGGGCCCACCACGGGTGAGGAAGTAGATCAACCCGAACACCCCGAACGTATCGATCGTGGTGAGCAGGATGTACAGCAGAACGGCATGCTTGATGAGCGGGAGCGTGACTAGCGTGACCTGCTGTCGAGGCGATGCCCCGTCGACCATCGCCGCCTCGGTCACCTCACGCGAGATCCCCTCGATTGCGGCCGCGAAGAGAATCATCGCGAACGCGACGCCTCGCCAGATGTTGATGATGACGATCGACAGCATGGGGTTCGCGGTGAGCCAGGCGATGGGGCTCATGCCGACAACGCCGACCAGCCGATTGAGCGTCCCGAGGGTGCCCGGTGCGAGCATGCTCGCCCAGGCAAGGGCGGCGACCGTCTCGGGGACGACGAGCGGCAGCAGAATCGCTGCGCCGAACAGCCCCTTCCCGACGAGCCCTTTCCGGGCGAGGGCGAGGGCGGCGGCCAGTCCCAGGAGGAACTGGCCGATGATTGCGGAGAAGAGCACGAACACCAGCGACCGGCCCATCGAAGCGATGAAGGCGCCGTCGGACAGGAGGCGGGCGTAGTTGTCCAGGCCGACGAAATGCGACGACTTCGCGGCCGGGCCGGTGAGGGCCTCGTTTGTCACGCTGAGGATGACCGAGATGAAAATGGGCCCGATGACGAAGATGCCGACGAGGACGAGCGCCGGCGCGAGCAGCGCAGCCACGAACCAACGCTGAGCGCCTCGCTTGATTGGCTGCGCGATCATCGCCCTAACCCAGGCTTCGGCCCCCGTCGGACCACAACCGTCAGCACAGACTCACCGATCAAGGATCGGGGGCCATGATGAGCCCCACGGCATCCGGGCTGGACGCTCGGCCGCCACGGGGCTCATCTGCTGGTCGGAGTTCAGGGTGCGACCTCGACTTGGTCGGCGCCAAGCGACTGCGTGGCCGCGGCCTGGAACTCGGCCGCGGCCTGGTCGGCCGTCACCTTGCCGCTGAGCAGGTCGTCCTCGGCCGCCCCCAGGGCATCGCCGTACTTGCCCGCGCCAAGCTGCGGCACGAACGACTTGCCACTCGGGATCAACTTCTCCGCGGCGATGAGGTACGGGTAGTTGCTGTAGGGCGCGACAGTCTGCTGATCGTCGCGCGGCGCGGGGTCACCGACCGAGGTGTTGTCCATGGCCAGTGCCGTTCCCGTCTCCATGAACTTGAGGAAGTCGAACACCTCATCCGGATGCTTGGTCTGCGCTGAGATCGTCCAGCGCCAGTCCTCCGCTGCGTAGACGAACGGCGAACCGCTCTGCGAGGGGAACTCCCAGGTCGCGACCTTGTTGAACAGATCCGGGATGGGTGCGGCACCGTTCGGCCCCCAGTCATACACCCATGCCCATGCGCCTGAGGTCGAGACCTGGAGGTCGCCCGCCGGGAACTTGACGTACTTGGTGGGCTGCCACGGGTTCGGGCTCAGCAAGTCTTGTGTCGGGACGAGCCCATCCTTGATGAGGGTCTCCATGTACCCGAAGGCCGCCGAGATGGCTGCGCTCTTAACGACCCACTTCTTGGTGCTCAGGTCGTACAGCGTCGCTCCTGCGCCGCTGAACACATTGATCGAGCCCTCATCGAAGTAGGCACCCCATTGGCTGCCAAGCGGCATGACGAATGGCGGGTTGTTGCCGTTCTTGGCCTTGATCTGATTCATCCGATCAACGAAGTCCTGCCACGACGCTGGCTGGGCGGTCGAGATGCCCCACTTGTCGAGGAGATCCTTGCGGTAGAAGAGCTGGATGACCGAGCCGCCTCGAGGCACAGAATAGGACTTGCCGTCGGCCTCGACCGTGCGGTCGCGCAGGATCGAGTAGAAATGCTGCGTCCAATCCGGCCAGGCTGCGAGGCGGCCCGTCAGGTCGAGCAGATAGCCGGCCGCTGCGAAGTCAGGCACCCACGCCGGGATGTACGAGGTGATGTCGGGCGCGGTGCCCGCCTTGAACTCCGTGGTGAGCAGGGTCTGGAACTGGTCGTCGGGGAGGACGTCCTCGATGAGCTTGACCGTGACGTTCTTGCCCGCCTTGGCCTCGGCGGCCTCGAACAGGGGGATTAGCTTCTTCTCGGTGTCGATCTGGAGCTGCATGTGCTCCAGGAGCGTGATCGTCACCGGTTCGGCGGCAGCCGATGGCGCGGCCGACGTCGTGGCGGCAGAACCGGAAGCTGACGCAGGGGCGCTCGGCGTCCCGCCGGAGGAACAGGCCTGGGCGGCGACAACGACGCTAATCAGGAAGGCGAGGGATCCCGACCTCCGCATGTGTCTCCTTCTCCAGTGCTACCCATCTGTGCGTCGCTTCCACTGGTGGCATCCACGCGGTGGGATCGACGATTGCCCGGCACGTGTTTCGTACCGTGGACCTGATGTGTCCTCAACAGAAACCAGACTGGAGCGTACGACTCGCGATCAGAGGCTGTCAAGGTCATTGCGCAAGGGGAGGATGAATTGAAGCTGGCCGGGGTCGTTGGGTCATTGACCGTCCGCCAACCCTCCCGTACGCTTGCGCCAACTTCAACAGGAGGCACCTTGGTTCCGAACGGCGACCCGCTGAGCCGGCAGCAGCGAGCGGAGCGGTACACGATCGAGGCGGTCTCCAACGCCCTGTCCATCCTGGGTGCGATCGCGGGGCGCGACGTGCTCGCCTTGAGCGAGGCAGCCGAGGTCGCCGGCGTGTCCAAGAGCACCGCCTACCGGCTGCTAGCCACGCTCGAGGGGGCTTCTCTTGTCGAGCGTCTGCCGGAGGGGGGCTACCGAGCGGGCCTCGAGGCTGTCCGCTGGGCAAGTCAGCTCCTGGGACAGCTGGACGTTCGTACCCTCTCCATGCCGTTCCTCGAGCAGATCCGCCGAGATACCGGCGAGACGGTGAACCTCGCGCTCCTGCGGGACAACCGGCTGGTCTATGTCGAGATCCTCGAAAGCCCCTCGCCGTTCCGCATGGCTGAGGTGCCCGGGACCTCGGTGCCAATCCACGCGACGGCACTCGGCAAGGCAGTGGCCGTCCGCCTCGACCCGGCGCGCTTGGCGACCGTCCTCGGACCGGAGCCCTACGAGCGGTTCACGTCGCGAACCCCGTGCACCTGGCCGGAGCTGAATGCCAGGCTCGATGCCGTACGAGAGGCAGGGTTCGCCATCGACATGGAGGAGGCGGCGATCGGCGTGGCCTGTGTCGCTGCGGCGATCGTTGTCCGTAACCAGGTTGTCGGCGCCATCAGCATCTCGGGGCCAGCTGCTCGAATGGACGAGAAGCAGCTCGCGAGGTTTGGCGCCATGGCACGGGAAGCTTCCGGACGGGTCGCTGCCCGTCTTTGAGCCCCACTCGTTTGGCGTGTGCCACGAGAGCGGAGTCGCAAGGGCTCGACCGCTGGCTCACGAGGCCACCCTCTGGGTACGACCAGCTAACATCTCGGTGGTGGCCGGAAGATGGGCCCGGCCCGGCCGAGGGGCGCCCGTTGGGAATGATCATGTCAACTGGCCCCACCTCGATCAGGCGGAATCTGGCGAGCGTCGCAACACCCATGAAGTTGGGGAGTTGCGATGGGCCGTCGAGGACCGAAGCCGGACTATGCCAAGCGTGAGGCGTTCGCGAAGCTGATCGCCGAGGGAGTCCC
>JAKAHU010000310.1 GCA_021825385.1 Chloroflexota bacterium
GGCCGCCGGTGTCGCGCCCCCGACGAGCCGGGGCACATCGCGCCGGGCGCTCGCCGGATCGCCCGGGTTCACCCGCTCGGGGGCGAAGGCGAGGTCGAAGTCGCGGCCCGCCACGAGCCCGGAGCGCTCGAGCTCGGCCCGGAACGGACCGGTCGTCGTGCCCGGGAAGGTCGTCGACTGGAGGACGACCAGCTGGCCCGGCCGGAGCTGGCGGCCGACGAGCCCGGCCGCCGAGAGGACCGGGCCGAGGTCCGGGTCCTTCGACTGGGTGATCGGGGTCGGGACGCAGACGAAGACGACGTCGGCTGACCCGAGGTCCGCTTCCCCGGTGTGGACGACCGCGAGACCGCGGGCGAGGGCGGCCCGCAGGCGATCGTCGGAGATGTCGTCGATCGGCGAGCGGCCGGCCCGCAGCTCGGCCACCCGTTCCTCCTTGGCGTCGACCCCGACGACGTCGAGGCCGGCCTCCTCGAAGGCGATCGCGAGCGGCAAGCCGACATAGCCGAGCCCGACGATCGCGAGGCGCCGGTCGGCCGGGGTCGGCAGGTCGGACGGCGCTGGGTCGCGGGCGGGTATCGGGTCGCCGGTCGGCGTCACGCCGGTCGGCCTCGGCTCGGTGGTCACGAGGGGGAGGATAGCCCGTCCCGGGCGAGGCGCTCGATCAGTCCGACGTACCGCTCGGCCTCGCGCTCCCAGGCCAGCTCACGGACCCGCTCGAGCGTCCGCTCGACCCGGGCGGCACGCTCGTCGGGGCGGTCGACGAGCCCCAGGATCGCGTCGGTCATCGCCTCGGGGTCACCGGCCGGATACGTCGCGACCGTGCCCTCGGCGAACGTCCGCTCGACCATCGGCAGGCGCGTCGCCACGACCGGTCGGGTCATCGCGGCGTACTCGAAGATCTTCGTCGAGAGGCTGACGTCGGTGAACCGGTCGCGCCGGGTCGGGGCGAGCCCGATGTCGGCCGCGGCGATCGCGGCCGGCACCTCCTCGATCGGGATCCGGCCGTGGAAGGTGACCCGCCCGGCGACCCCGAGGGCCTCGGCCCGGGCCCGGAGGGCCGGCTCGGAGTCGCCCCGGCCGTAGAGGTCGAGGCGGGCCCGCAGCTCCGGCCGGTCGGCCTCGATCCGGGCGAGCGCGGTGAGCACGACGTCGAGCTCGTAGGTGGGCGTGAGCGCGCCGGCGTAGACGAGCCGGAGCTGACCGTCGGCCAGAAACGGGCGGATCGGGTAGCGGGACGGGTCGAACCGCGCCAGCGAGGGGCTGTTCAGGACGACGGTGACCTTGTCGCGCCGGACGCCCCGAGCCTCGAGCCGGTCGGCGAGGGCGTCGTTGACCGTGATGGCCGCATCGGCGGCCGCGATCGCCAGCCGCTCCTGGGCGAGCAGGAGGCGGCGGACGAGCGGGTTCGAGGCCCGCGGGAAGCGGCTACGGAAGAACTCGGGCATCGCCTCGTGGAGGTCGAGGACGAGCGGCACGCCGGCCAGGCGCAGGGGCAGGCCGGCGAAGACGAGGAAGTCGGGCAGGGTGTGGACCTGGAGGAGCGCGTAGCGTCGGCGCCGATGGGCCCGCGTCGCCGCCCAGCCGGCGCGCACGAAGAAGGCGAGGTACTCGGCGAGGTACGTCCCGAGGCCGGCGCCCTGGTGGCGCTGGACGTCGATCCGGTGGACCCGGACGCCCTCGATCTCGCCCACCGGGCCGTCACCCGGGCGGCGGAGGGCGTAGACGTCGACCGGGCGCCCGTGCGCGACGAGCGACTCGGCCTCGCGCCGGACGCGGGGGTCCTCCTCGTAGTAGGAGTGGACGAGCATGCACACGGGACGACGCGCGCCGTTCCGGGGTCGAGGTTCACGGGTCACCGGCCCATGCTAGCCGGTCGTGCTACCGTACATCGGCTCATGGACATCACCGGCGAGGAGATCGCCCGCGAGGCGCCCGCTTCCCTGCGCTCGACGGCCATCCGGCCCGGCCCGCTCGGCCTGATCGGAGAGGCGATGCGCGAGACGTGGTCGCGCCGGCGCCTGATCCGCTACCTGGTCCAGGCGGACCTCAAGAAGAAGGGCTCGGACACGGTCCTGGGCAACATCTGGTGGATCCTCGATCCGCTCCTCCAGATGGTCGTCTACGTCATCCTCGTGTCGGTCATCTTCCAGCGCACGACGCCCGACTACCCGCTCTTCATCTTCGCCGCGATCCTGCCCTGGAAGTGGTTCACGAGCAGCGTCTACGACGCGATCACCTCGGTCGTGGGGCAGGAACGGCTGATCAAGCAGATCCAGTTCCCGAAGATCATCCTGCCGACCGCGACGACCGTCGCCGGGATCGCCAACTTCGCCTTCGGGATGATCCCCCTGGCCGGGCTGCTCGTCCTGTTCTACGCGGACCGGATCAGCCCGACGCTCGTCTTCATTCCGCTCATCGCCGCCGTCCAGTTCGTCTTCACCCTCGCCTTCTCGTTCGTCGTGGCCGGGATCAACGTCTTCTTCCGGGATATCGCCAACGTCAGCCGCCACGCCCTGCGGCTCTGGTTCTACCTCTCGCCCGGCCTCTACTCGGCCGCCGCGATCGAGAAGCTCCGGGAGACGAACCCGCTGATCGCCGACGTCATGGCCATCAACCCGTTCTACACCTTCTTCGAGTCGTACCGGAACGTGATCTACGGCACCCCGACCGGGGATCCCTCGATGCCCCTGTGGGGACACCTCTTGGCCTGGCTGGCCGGTTCGGTCATCCTCCTCGTCCTGGCCACGCTCCTCTTCAAGCGCCTCGAGCCGGCGTTCGCCAAGGTCCTGTGATGGTCGAGGGAGTGAGCCCCGGGGCGATCCGGCCGGGGGCGCCGACGGTGATCGAGGTGCACGACCTCGGCGTCCGCTACAGCCTGCGCCTGACCCGCAAGAACACCGTCCGCCAGTCGTTCGCCAACCTCCTCCGCCGGCGCGACGGCCCGAGCTCGTTCTGGGCCCTCCGCCACGTCTCGTTCAGCCTGACCAAGGGCGAGTCGCTGGCGGTCATCGGGCCGAACGGGGCGGGCAAGTCGACCCTCCTCCAGGCGCTGGCCGGGATCATCACCCCCTCCGAGGGCCAGATCGACGTCCGGGGCCAGATCTCGAGCCTGCTGACCCTCGGGGCCGGCTTCGATGCCGAGCTGACCGGCCGCGACAACATCCTCCTGGCCGGGGCGTTCATGGGCATGGACCACCGCGAGATGGCCCGCCGAATCGACTCGATCATCGAGTTCGCCGACCTGGGCCAGTTCATCGATGCTCCGATCAAGACGTACTCGACCGGGATGCGGGCGCGCCTCGGCTTCTCGATCGCGACCGCGATCGACCCGGACATCCTCCTCCTCGACGAGGTCCTCGCCACCGGCGACCAGGTCTTCCGGGCGAAGTCGCAGGCCCGGGTGCTCGAGCTCGTCCGGGCGGCCAAGGGGATCGTCCTCGTCACTCACGACATGAACTGGGTGACCGAGTTCTGCAACCGGGCGATCCTGCTCGAGCAGGGCCAGATCGTGGCCGAGGGCGATCCGGCCGAGGTCGTGGCCATTCACCGCG
>JAKAHU010000311.1 GCA_021825385.1 Chloroflexota bacterium
CGCCGGTCCGGAGGCGGGCTATCCGCCGGGCCGGTTCGCGGCCGCGTTCCGGCTCCTGACCCACGCCAGCTTCCACCTCACCCTCCATGCCGGGGAGGGGTACGGGCTGCCGTCGATCCGTGAGGCCCTCGAGCTGGGCGCGGAGCGGCTCGGGCACGGGGTCCGGATCGTGGACGACATCAGCCTCGCCGCCGACGGGAGCGCCCGCCTCGGACGCCTAGCGGCCTACGTCCGCGACCGCCGTATCCCGCTCGAGCTGTGTCCGACCTCGAACGTCCACACCGGACTGGTCGACTCGATCGCCGACCACCCGTTCGACCTGCTCCGGCGGCTCCGCTTCCGGGTGACCGTGAACACGGACAACCGGCTGATGAGCGGGGTGAGCCTGAGCTCGGAGCTGGCCGCTCTCGATGCCGCGTTCGGGCTCGGGCTGGGTGAGATGGAGTGGCTGACCCTGAACGCGATGAAGAGCGCCTTCCTGCCGTTCGACGAGCGCCTGCGCCTGATCGACGAGGTGATCAAGCCCGGCTATGCCCGGCTCCGCCGGGTGGCCGCGGGATGACCTCGGCCCGGTGCCGCCGCCCGGGACGGACCTCTCGCCGGTTCAACCCACCGGCGCCGGTTCAGCCCGCGGCGCCCGCCCCCTCGGGCTCGGCGATCGTCATGGGCAGGGAGGCGAGGAGCGGCTCGGTCCACGTCCAGGCGGCGCCGTGGTGACGCCCGACGGCGCCATGGCGGGCTGCCTCGACCCGCAGCGGCAGGCCGAAGATCTCGATGAACCCGACCGCGCTGGCATGGTCGAACGCGTCGCCCTCGTCGTACGTGGCCAGGTTCTTGTCGTAGAGCGAGAGCGGTGAGCGTCGCCCGGTCACGATCGCGTTGCCGTGGTCGAGGCGCATCCGGACCTCGCCCGAGACGACCCGCTGGGAGGAGGCGGCGTAACCGCGCAGGTCGCGGTGGAGGGCGCTGAACCAGAGCCCGTCGTAGGTCAGCTGGGCGAGCTCGTCGGCCACGAGCCGGTTGAAGCGGAGCGTGTCCTTGGTGAGGGTCAGGCCCTCGAGTGCCCGGTGGGCCTTGTGCAGGACGGTCGCCGCGGGCGTCTCGTAGATCTCGCGGCTCTTGATCCCGACCAGGCGATCCTCGACGTGGTCGATCCGGCCGACCCCGTGGGCGCCGGCGAGGGCCTGGAGCCGGTCGACCAGCTCGACCGGGCCGAGCCGCTCCCCGTCCAGCCCGACCGGGACGCCGCCCTCGAACAGGATCACGACCTCGACGGCGGGCGGCGCCGCCGACGGATCGACCGTCCATTCGTAGGCGTCGGCGGGCGGGGTCACCCACGGGTCCTCGAGGACGCCCGTCTCGCACGAGCGGCCCCAGAGGTTGACGTCGATCGAGTACGGGGACGCCTTCGTGATCGGGATCTCGATCCCGCGCGCGATCGCGTAGTCGATCTCCTGGTCCCGCGACAGGCCCATCCCGACCCGCAGCGGCGCGACCACCTCGAGGGCGGGGTCGAGGGCGTGGACGGCGACGTCGAAGCGGACCTGGTCGTTGCCCTTGCCGGTCGAGCCGTGGGCGACCGCGTCGGCGCCCTCCTTCTGGGCAACCTCGACCAGGAGCTGGGCGATCAGGGGCCGGGCCAGGGCGGTGGCGAGCGGGTAGACGCCCTGGTAGAGCGCGCTCGCCTGGAGGTGCGGCCAGACGAAGTCGGTGACGAACCGCTCGCGGGCGTCGACCACGTAGGCCTTCGAGGCGCCGGCGCTCATCGCCCGCCGCTCGACTCCCTCGCGGAGCGAGCCGCCACCGACGTCGACGGTCAGGGTGACGACCTCGACCCCGTACTGCTCGCGCAGCCAGGCGACGGCGACCGAGGTGTCGAGACCCCCGGAGTAGGCGAGGACGACCTTGTTCATCGAGAGACCTCCATCGTGGGGCGGGCGAGCTGGGGGGATCGGGTGGAGCGCGGGCTGAACGGGCCGGGCGCCGCGGCTGACTCGGACGGCTCGACCGACTCGGCCGGCAGGCCCTGGAGGGCACGGAAGCGGGCCAGCCAGCGCTCGAGGCGGGCCTCGTCGGCGAACAGGACCAGGAGCGTGTTGTCTCCGGCCAGCGTCCCCTCCTGGTCGTCGAGCGACGATTCGTCGATCGCCTGGCCGAGCGCGCTGGCGCTGCCGGGAGAACCGATCAGGAGCAGGATCAAGCCGCTCCGGCTGATCCGGAGCGGGATGTCGGCCAGGATCCGCCGCAGGCGCTCGTCGCTCGCCACGGCCGGCACCGGGGGCGGGGCGAGGTCCTCGGGGGTCAGGTAGATGTGCCGGTCCCCGCGCGCGACCTTGACCAGCCCGAGCTCGGCCACGTCGCGGCTGACGGTTGCCTGGGTGACCGCGTAGCCGCGCGCCCGGAGCGCCTCGGCGAGCTCCTCCTGGCTGCCCACCGAGCCGCGGGCGACGAGCTCGCGGATCGCCCGCTGGCGCTCGAACTTCGTGATCGCGCTCATGCCACACCTGCGTGGGCGGCCCGGGTGGCGGTGATCCGGGTCCCGAAGGTCGGATCGTCGAGGGCGCGGGTGAGGGCGTGCGGGGCGCCCGAGTCGGCGATCACCGCTTCGGCGCCCTCCCAGGCCAGGGCGGCCAGGGCGGCCCGGATCTTGGGCACCATCCCGCCCGCGATCACGCCGCTCTCGATCAGGGCCTCGGCCTCGCCGGCGGTGAGTGTGGCCAGGCGCGTTCCGTCGGGGCCGCGGACGCCGTCGACGTCGGTCAGCAGGACCAGCTGGCGGGCGCCCAGGCCGGCCGCGATCCCGGCCGCCACGTCGTCCGCGTTCACGTTGCACACGATTCCCTGTTCGTCGCGGGCGAGCGGCGCCACGACGGGCACCTGGCCACCGACGAGGATCGCGTCGAGGAGGTCACGCCGGAGCCCGACGACGTGGGCCACGAGGCCCATGCCGGGGATCCGCTCGGCGATCAGGAGGCCACCATCGACGCCCGACAGGCCGACGGCGTCGACCCCGAGGTCACGGAGACCGGCCACCAGCTCGCTGTTGACGACACCGCGCAGGACCGCGGCCGCGACCTCGAGTGCGGCCGCGTCGGTTACCCGGAGCCCGTTCTCGAAGCGGCTCGGCACGCCCAGGCGCTCGAGCCACTCGCTGATCCGGCGCCCGCCGCCGTGGACCAGGACGACCGGCCGGTGGCGGGCGACCGCGGCGATCTCGTCGAGGACCTGGCGCTGCTCGGCGATCGTCGTCCCGCCGAGCTTGATCACGAGGACTTCGCTCATCGGCGACCTCCGAGGGCGGCGAGCGGGCTCACGTCGTGTACTCCGAGTTCTCGATCACGTACGTCTCGGTCAGATCGCAGCCGAACGCCTCGCCCCGCCCATCACCGAGGCCGAGATCGAGCCGGACGAGGGTCTCGGGCGCGTCCATGGCCGTCCGGACCGCCTCCCGGTCGAACTCGAGCGGACCGCCGGCCGCCCCGTCGTAGACGAGCGTGCCCGCGATCGCGATCCGCAGCCGGGCCGGGTCGAGACGGGCC
>JAKAHU010000312.1 GCA_021825385.1 Chloroflexota bacterium
GGCGCAGGACGCCGTCGTCGCCCGACTGGAGCGGCAGGTGGAGGTGCGGCAGGCAGCGGCCGGGCGCCCCCGCCCAGACCTCGAGCAGCTCGTCGTCGACGTGCTGGGGCTCGATCGAGCTGAGCCGGACCCGCTCCACGTCGGTCTCCTCGAGAAGCCGCCGGACGAGTCCCGGCAGCGTCATCACCGACCAGCGATGCGTCCCGCGCGGTCCGCGCTCCGAGGCGCCGCCGTCGTACGTCCCGATGTTGATCCCGGTCAGGACGATCTCCCGATGGCCGGCGGCGAGCGCCCGGCGAACATCGGCCAGGACGGCTTCGGGCGGCAGCGAGCGCTCGTGGCCGCGGGCGCGCGGGATGATGCAGTACGTGCAGTAGAACGAGCAGCCGTCCTGGACCTTGATGAACGCCCGCGTCCGATCGACGACCGTCCGGCCGTCCTCGACCCCGTCGATCGCGCTGCCGGGAACGAGGCCGGGGCGCTCCGGCAGCGGATCGGCCACCAGGTCGGGCACCGGCCCGGCGCTCGGGTCGAGCACCCGCTCGACCCCCGAGAGCGTCGGCAGCGGTCGCCCGAGCGGTCCCTCGCCGGCCTCGTCGAGCCCGGCCAGCGCGGCGAGCTCGGCCAGCAGGCGCTCCTTGGCCAGGTTGTCGACCAGGTGGGCGGCCGGATCGACGGCTGCGAACGCCTTCGGCCCCACCTGGACCGCGCAGCCAGTGACCACGATCGCCGCCTCGGGGTTCGCCCGGCGGGCACGCCGGACCGCCTGACGGGACTTCTGGTCGGCGGTGGCGGTGACCGTGCAGGTGTTGATCAGGTAGAGGTCGGCCCGGCGGTGGTCGTCGACCAGGGTCACCCCGCCGGCCCGGAGCAGCCGGCCAGCGCCCTCCATCTCGGACTGGTTCACCTTGCAGCCGAGGTTCGTGATCGCCGCGGTCCGGACGCGCCGGGGCAAGCGTGCGCCGGTCATCGTGCCCGAACCGCCTCGAGGGCGACCCAGTCACCCTCGGCCCAGCGCCCACTGACGATCAGCCCGACCGGTTCGAACGCCCGGCGAACATCGTCCTCGCGGTCGACGAAGATCCCCGACGCGAGCAGCCGGCCGCCCGGCCGGAGCTCCTCGCGCAGCGGGCCGGCCAGGGCCACGAGCAGCGAGGCGATCAGGTTGGCCACGATCAGGTCGAACGGCTGGCCGGGACGACCGGGCGGCGCCCCTCGACCAGCCTCCGGGCCACCGGTCGGCTCGCCCGCCCGGCCCGCGCTCGGGAGGCTGCCACGCCGGGCGGTGATCACCCGGACGAGCCGGTTGCGGCGGGCGTTGGCGCGCGTCGCCTCGACCGCGAGCGGGTCCGTGTCGAGGCCGAGGACCTCGCCCGCCCCGAGCCGGCCGGCCGCGATCCCCAGGATCCCCGAGCCGCAACCGAGGTCGAGCAGCCGGGCGCGGCCGTTCCGGGCGCGACCGGTGTCGAGCAGACCGGCCTCGGCCCAGCGCTCGATCCCCTCGAGGCAGAGGCGGGTCGTGGGGTGAAGCCCGGTCCCGAACGCCATCCCCGGATCGAGGGCCAGGACGATGTCACCCGGTGTCCGCCGATGACGGCGCCAGGTGGGCCGGATGACGATCCGGCGACCGACCCGCAGGACCGGGAAGTGGCGCTTCCAGGCCTCGGCCCAGTCCGATTCGTGGACGACCGACACCTCGAGCTCGCCGATCGGACGGAGCCCGAACGCCTGGAGGTGGCCGAGCGCCTCGCGCACCGACGCCACGGCCGCCCGGGCGGCGGCCCGATCGAGCGCCGGCAGGTAGGCCCGCACGACGGCCGGCCGCGACGGGTCGAGGCGGGCCCCGAGCCCGTCGTCGACGAGCTCGAACGCCGGCTCGACGCTCGTTCCGCCCGGGGCGTGGCGGGCGAGGATCTCACCGACCGCCTCGACCGCCTCGATGTCGGCCGCAACCGAGAGCTCGAGCCAGGCGCCGTCGGCGGCGAGGCCCTCGTTCGGGAGCTCAGGCGGGTGCCCGCCGGCAGGCGGCTGCCCGGCAGGCAGCTGCTCGGTCGAGGGCCCGGCGGTCAGCTCAGCCAAGCGCATCGCGGACCCGTTCGAAGAGGCCGCCACCACTGCCGTCACGGTTGACCGGCTCGCCCGCCTCGGCCGCGTATGCCTCGAGGTGCTCGCGCTGGGCCTTCGTCAGCTTCGTGGGCACGACGACCTTGACCAGGATATGGAGGTCGCCGCGCACGCCCGGCCGGCGCAGGTGGGGCACGCCGCGGCCACGCAGCCGGAGCTCGGTCCCGGGCTGGGTCCCGGGCTTGATCTCGATCTCCTCCTCGCCCTCGATCGTCGGCACCTTCACCCGCGTCCCGAGCGCCGCCTGGGCGATCGAGATCTCGAGCTCGTGGTAGAGCTCGGTCCCGTCGCGCCGGAGCGAGGGATGGGGCGCCACGTGAACGGCGACGTACAGGCTGCCCGGCGGCCCGCCCCGCGGCCCGGCCTCGCCCTCGTTCGAGAGGCGGATCTGGTGGCCCTCGTCGATCCCGGCCGGAATCGAGACGCGGAGCGTCCGGCGTCGCTCGGTCCGGCCGTCACCCTTGCAGGTCGGGCAGGGTGTCTCGATGATCCGACCCTCGCCCCGGCAGCGCGGGCAGGTGGCGACGTTCATCATCTGGCCGAGCATCGTCTGGCGAACGGTCCGGACCTCACCCCGGCCACCGCACTGGGGGCAGGTCACCGGTGAGGTCCCGGGGGCCGCTCCGGTCCCGGAGCAGTCCGGGCAGCGGTCGAGGACCGGGAACGTGATCTCCTTCTCGACCCCGCGGACCGCCTCCTCGAACGTGATCCGGAGGTCGTAGCGGAGGTCCGACCCGGCCGCCGGCCGGCCGCGCCGGACGCTCGCCTGGGAGCCGCCGAAGAAGGCATCGAAGATGTCGCCGAAACCGCTGAAGCCGGTCGTGAACCCGCCTCCGAAGTCACCGAACCCGGCCTCCGCGCCGCCGAGTCCAGCTCGCCCGAACATGTCGTAGGCCTGGCGCCGCTGGGGATCGGACAGGACCTGGTAGGCCTCGTTGATCTCCTTGAACCGCTCGTGAGCGGCATCGTCCTTGTTGACGTCGGGGTGCCACTTCTGGGCGAGCTTGCGGAAGGCCCGCTTGATCTCGGCATCGGTCGCATTGCGGTCGACGCCGAGCACCTCGTAGTAGTCGCGTTCGCTCGTCATCCGATCATGAAGGATACGGGAGACGGGGCCGCCGGTCAGGCGGGGCCGGTCAACGCGCGGGCCCGGCGGAAGACCTCCGCGAACATGTGCGCCGTCAGGCGACCGGTGAACGTGTTCTGCTGACTCGGGTGATACGAGCCGAGCAGGGTGTACGGGCCGATGCGCGCCTCGGCACCGTGGCCGAAGCGCGGCCTGGGACGGGCCGGCACCGGGTGGCCGTTCGCCGCCGCGGCCCGGAGGAACCCGTCCCAGGCGAACGCCCCGAGGGCAACCACGACCCGCACCTCCTCGAGCAGGGCCAGCTCCCGG
>JAKAHU010000313.1 GCA_021825385.1 Chloroflexota bacterium
CCGATCTAAGCACCTGGTGGGCGGCCTCGACGATCGCGCTCCGCCCCTTCTCCGGCTCGACCCCGGCATGGGCGGCCCGACCGGTGATCGTGAGGCGGAGGTCGACGACACCCTTGCGCGAGGAGACGATGTCGCCGTTCGCCCGGGCGCACTCGAGGACGAAACAGACGTCCGAGTCGAGGGCGATCTCGCGAATGATCCGGCTCGAGCTCGGCGAGCCGATCTCTTCGTCCGGATTGGCAATGAACGTCAGGCGTTCGAACGGAAGCGTCTCCCGCTCGCCCTCCCCCCGCTCGTCACCCTCGCCGAGGGCGAGCAGGGCCAGGAGGGCGTAGAGCCCGGAGAGCAGCCCGCTCTTCATGTCCGCCACGCCCGGCCCGAACGCCCGCCCGCCGGCGACCCGGAACGGGCGCTGGCGGGCCGTCCCCTCCGGGAAGACGGTGTCGAGGTGACCGATCAGGAGCGCCCGCGGCCCGCCCGGCCGGCCCGCGATCTCGCCCACGACGGTGTCGCCCAGGGTCGGATGGAGGTGATAGGTCACCTCCGCCCCGAGCCGCTCGAGGAACCGGCCGGTCCAGCGGCCAACCTGGTCGACGCCGGCCTTCGTGTAGCTGCCACAGTCGACGTTGACCAGCCCCGCGAGGTCCTCGAGATAGGCCGGCAGCTCATCCTGGATGATCGCTTCGAGTTCTTCGAGTTCGTCCGCGCTGACCGCGGCACCGGGAGCAACGAGGGCGTCCACAGCGGCCAGTCTACGGCACCACCGGGGCCGTCCGGCGGCCCGGGCCGCCGGACCCCGCGCCGGCCTGGAGCGCCCACCGGTTTCGACTTGCGGCCCGGGGACCGGACGCGTCATCATCTGGTCGAGGTCGCGGCCGTGGGCCGCCCCATGCTGCTCGAAGGAGAGGCCCAACCGTGGAGACGTTCGTCGGCATCCTGCTGATCGTCCTCGCGCTGCTCGAGATCATCTGGTTCACCTACACGGTGAGCCGGAACCTCAAGCTCGGCAACTGAGCGGCCACCGCGGTGGCCTCGCGGCCTGACGGCGGGGCGACCTGATCGAGAGCCCGACCGGCCGGCGAGCCGGCGTCTTCCGGCGCGCGCTTCGGCGCGAGGCGGCCCGCCTGCGCGATCCGCATCGGATCGCTGCGGTCCTCATCTTCATCATCGTCGGTGGCGTCTTCGCGGCCGGCCTGATCGCCCGCGGCGAAGCGGCCGGTGCCGACGCCCGGGCCTACTGGGCGGCGGTCAGGATCTGGCTGAACGGGGGTGACCCGTACCACCCGACCGGCCCCTTCCTGCCCTACGTCTACGCGCCGTGGATGCTCGCGTTCTTCGTCCCGTGGGCGCTCCTGCCCTGGGACGTGGCCTGGTTCGCCTGGCGAGGGGGCACGATCCTGCTCCTGCTCTGGACGATCCACTGGGCCTATGCCCGCCACCCGCTGGCCACGGCCCTGATCGTCCTGGCCCTCGCCTTCCCGATCGCGGCCAACCTCGACACGGGCAACGTCACCCTCCTGCTGACCTTGCTGTGCTGGGGCGCCCAGTTCGTCGGTCCCCGCCTGGCGGGCCTGTTGTGGGCGCTGGCGACCTGGATGAAGTGGGTCCCGGCCCCGCTCTGGTTCGTGATCGAGCCCCGGGCCCGCCTGTGGGGCCTGGTCTGGCTGGCTGGCTCCGCCCTGCTCAGCCTGGCGACGCTGCCCTTGACGATCGTCCAGCTCCAGGCGCTGTTCGGGTTCGGACCGCGGCCGATCCGGATCGACTACCTCGTCCTCCTGTGGGCGATCGTCCCCTGGTGGTGGCGTCATCCGCGACCACTCTGGTGGCTCGCCCCGAACGCCTGGCCGGGGCTGACCCGGCGGTTCGGCGACTGGGTCGCCGGCTGGTGGCGGCGCTGGCAGAGCGACCCGGTTGGAGCGGCGGCGCTCGCCCGGCGGCGGATGAGCGCGACCCTGCGTGCCCTGGTGGGGATGGAGAGCAACTGAGCGGCCGGCCCGGATCAGGGTGATCGCCTCTGGCGCCCGGCCAGGGCTGCGGCCGGTCGGTGGCGGCGGTCAGTCGAACGAGACGGTCGTGCGCAGCGGGACGAGCCGGCGCTCGGTCGCCCCCGGGGCGACGAACCGGAACAGCGAGCGATCGAGCGAGTAAATCCCGGTTGAGGCGAGTCGGATCCGGCCGAGCCGGAACGTGAAGACCGGGTTCTCGGCGTTCCCGGCGTAGACGTGGGGTCTGCCCGTGGCGTCGAGCACGGCCAGGTTGGCGTCGCCCCCGAACGCGTCGTGGAGCGCGGCGAGCAGGTGGCCGACCGGCTCGCCGGTCCGCCATTCGTCCTCGAGCCAGCGCTGCCCGACCTCGGAGTCGGCCCGGCCATGGATCCGGCCCTGCTCGCGGTAGCGGTTCCGCCAGCGCCGGTAGCCGCGCAGGTCGCCGTTGTGGCTGAACGCGAAGCGACCGGCCGGATCGAGGAACGGCTGCGTGTCGGCGAGGCCGAGCGTCGAGAGCTTCGACGGTCGCCGCAGGTGGACGAGGACCGAGGTCAGCACGGTCGCTCCGAGCGCCTCACGGCCCGGATCGTCACGGAAGGCGCGCAGATCCCGGTAGCGCTCGAGGCGGCCGTCCGGGCCACGCCAGGCGGCGCCCCAGCCGAAGCCGGCGATCCCGAAGCGTTCCAGGCGCTCGGTGAACGGCCACAGCTCGGCCAGCGGGAACGGCTCCTCGGCACGGGCCACGAACTGCTCGCACATCGGCGCATCATACGATCCCGGCGAGCCGAGAGCCGAGCGCCGAGAGCTGCGAACGGCGGCCGGTGGAGGCGCCGGACGGCCGCGGCGCCCGGGCGCAGTTCAGGCCGGGGCCGCTCGTACCGGGAGCGTGAGGCCACGGTAGCCCGGCCGCAGCCCCGCGGCGAGCAGGGCCTCGCGCAGCGGTGACTGGGCGATCGGCCGGCCGTCCACCCTGGCCAGGACGAGCTCGCGCAGCCGGCCATCGGCCACGAGCTCGCGGAGCGCCCGGACGGCCAGGGCCAGAGTCTCGCGTTCGCCGCCGGCCAGGAGGCCGGGGAACGTGAGCAACGACCGACAGCCGCGCTCGAGGTAGAGGACGGCCGCGCCGTCGACGAGCACGACATACGCGCCGGCGGCGCGCTGGATCGGCCGGCGGTCGTCATCGCCGAAACGTGGCCACGGCAGCGCCGCGCCGTACGGGTTGGCCGGGTCGGCGGCGGCGAGGAGATGGACGACCGGTTGGCCGTCGCCCGGCTCGCGGACCGCGCGCAGCCGGTCGAGCGCACCGACCAGGGCGAACTGGGCCGCGCCGAGCCCGTCGATGAAGTACCCCCGCCGGATCCGACCGGCCTCCTCCATCGCCCGAAGCACCGGGTAGACGGCGCTGAACCCGCCCTCGACCCCCTCGGCGACGACCGCCTCGCGAGTCAGAACACCATGCCGCTCGAGCATCGCCAGGCTCAGGGCGTGGAGCCGCTCGGTCGGCGACCCGGCCGGCTCGGTCGGCA